>CAYTEI010000008.1:28223-43745 GCA_964436705.1 uncultured Thermococci archaeon | reverse complement strand
AAACACAAAATCCATGATTACATTATCTACGGAGCCGAAACAAAGGAAGTAAGTACCGGAGACGATATAGAATGAAAACAGGAATACCACTAAGAAACAGTAAAATAAACCTTAAAAACTTATCAATAGTTTTGATATTGGTTTTCTGGATCATCTCATTAATGATTTCTAGGAACTTTTTATTCGGATTTCTAATTATCTTATCTATGACACTAATCACTATAATTACTCTAAAGACCTATGATAGTTTTAAAAGAGAGACTATTAAAATTCCAAGAATTAAATATCCTGAAAAAGAATTTAAACTCATGATAGGGTTCTTTATTGCTTATTTCCTGTTACAATGGCCCATCACCCTCTTTCTAAAAACTAATTCATTCCCATTAATCAATGGATACAATGATTTCATATTCGATGGATATGCAACAATAATAAAAGCTATAATCACACTAATAATCCCAACAATATGGATATGGAAAAATAACTATCTTTCAGAAGTTGGATTCACAAGAAAAAGCTTACAAAAAAGCCTAATCGCAATAATACCAACCTCAATAATTTTCTTCTTATTATTAAACCCTGTTCTCCTCAGATACAGTATTAAATGGAATTTCTTAGTAATCGCAATAGTATTCTCATTCTTTAGAGCTGGTTTACCAGAAGAACTTATATTTAGACCACTTCTACAAGAAAGAATTGAAAGAGTACTAGATAAATGGAGCGCAATCTTCATATCATCCTTCATATTCGCCTTCCTACACCTTCCAGGACTCTACCTTCTATCAGGATCCCAAGGAGGAATGAATGCAGGTATACTAAGAATCATCTCAAGACTAGGCCTATTCCACTTCACAGTAGGAATACTCTTCGCCTACCTCTGGACAGAAACAAAAAACCTCACAGGCAATATCGTACTCCATACATGGATCGACATACTATCAATATATCACTTACTCATCACCAGCATTTAAACACAGAGAAACCCACATAAATGAATTCAACACTTCTTAAAATATATCTTCTATATCTAAATATTCTTTAGATATTTTGATCCTAACTGTTTTCTTTGGGTCTACTACTTGGCTTATTTCGAGATCTGTTGCTAGACTTGTAAACATATAAGCTTCCTGCCAAGATAAGCCCAAGTTTTCTTTCAGAATCCCTACTGCAGTTTTTACAGCCTCTTTCACTGACTCATCGAGATTCTCTTTAGACACCAATAAATACAGGTTTTCTCCAGTCTCTAGTATTGGCCACTTTAGAGATTTCTGTTTTATTACTGTGGGTTTTATTGTGACTTCACCAGGTATTTCGCATCCCGTTACGCAGATTTCTCCGTCTCCCATTGTTGCGTGTAGGTCCCCCATGGATAGTAGACCGGCTTTTCTTTGAACTGGTAGATAGAGATTTGCACCTTCCCTCATCAATTTCGTATCCATATTTCCTCCATGCTTATCTGGTGTTCCGCATGGGATTTCTTTTTGCGATGCTAGACCTATTACCCCAATCATAGGTTCATATGGTATTTCTATTCCCTCATAGATTACTTTATCGTCTTTTATCTTGCAGATTCTTGTTTTCGGTTCTTCGATTTCATCTCCTAGTACTCCATGTCCTGGAGTTGTTGTTACTACTCCTTTGTCCTTTGTTTGAATTTTCTCTATGCTGATTTTTAGTGTGTCTCCTTTTTCGGCTTGTTTTATTGCTAGTGGTCCTGTGGCTGGGTTTACTTTTGAGAAATCTATGTTTGTTGCTAGATCTTTTTCAGAATTTATTTGGTTAGAGAAAGCGTCTTGGGTTTCAAATTTCACCTTTGTTCCTTCATCTATTGTCATTACTGGTTCGTTTTCAGGTCCGAATGCGAATATGTGATGATCTTTGGAGATGGTTCTTAACTTATCATTGGTTGACATTTTATCATAGATGTTTATCGTTATTAGTATAAGTACTTGTTGAATTCTTCGATTATGTTATGGTTTTTCTGAATAAGAAGTTATTTATTGGGTTAAGGATTATTTGTAAGGAGAGAAGATGGTAGTTGAGACGGATTTTGATTCTTACAAGATCGGTGAATTGCCTGAAGGCTGTAAGAAGTGTGTTATAGGGTCTAAGCTAGTTCTCTATGTCACTGGACTATGTCCTAGGAACTGTTTTTACTGTCCCTTAAGTGAAAAAAGGCAAGGAGATAAAGTATTCGCTAATGAAAGACCTATAGAAGAATTTGATGAAATAGTTTCAGAAGCTAATAAAATGAACGCTCTCGGCGCAGGACTAACAGGAGGAGACCCACTCAACAAAATAAACAGAACAGTTAACTATATTAAGGATCTTAAGAACGAGTTTGGAGAAGACTTCCATATACATCTCTACACCACTAGTAAATACGCTAATATGGAGAACCTTGAAAGAATTCACAGAGCAGGGCTAGATGAAATAAGATTTCATCCTGATATCTACAATGAAGACACCGGTAACAGCTTTGACAGCATTAAAAGAGCGATGAAATTTGATTGGGATGTTGGAGGGGAGATACCGATCATCCCAGAAAAGAAGAAACCCATTAAAGAATACGCAGCCTTCTTAGATAATATAGGAGCTAAATTCCTAAACCTAAATGAACTGGAACTGGCAGAAGTCAACTCAGAAGAACTAATATCAAGAAATCTTAGATTGATCGATGATGAAGGATCGGCTGTAGAAGGAAGCCTCTCAACTGGTCTAGAGCTCCTGGAATGGGCAGAAAAGAACACATCAATTGATTACCATTTATGCCCCTCAAAACTAAAAGACGAAACCCAAATGCAGAATAGATTAGTTAGAACCGCTGAAAAAATAAAAAACCCCTACGAAGAAATTTCAGACGAAGGACTTCTAAGAAAAACAGTAATAAAAAGTAAAGAACACACAAAAAAAGAAATTATAGAACAACTTCGAAGCCTAGATGTTCCAGAAGAAATGTTTGGAAAGAATTCTGATGATGAAGTAGAACTGGCATGGTGGATAGCAGATGATTTAAAAGAATATGATGACCTAGATCTTCAATTCTATTTTGTTGAAGAATATCCTACATGGGATAGGCTTGAAACCTTCAGATCTCCATTAGAAAATCTTTAGTACTAAAATCCTCGACTTAGACCTAGTTCACGTGCCTTATCCAAAACTTCTCTAAATTCTATATCATTCACTCTTCTTGATAGGTTAGAAATATTTCTAGCTTCAAATTCTGGACGGTACTGATCCATAATATTCACATAAGTTTCCTTCGATATCTCTCGAACTATAAATTTCAAGATCTTCTCAGAATCGGCAATATTATTCGGGAGAACCAGATGCCTAACCATTAATCCTCTCCTAGCTATTCCATTCTCTGTTTTTAGATCTCTAACTTGTCTATGTATTTCCTTAACTGCTTTTTTGTTTAAATCCCAGTAATCAATTGCCCCTGAATACTTTTCACCAGGTTGATTAGATCCGTATTTCATATCAACAAGGTATATATCCACTAATCCATCAAGAATTTCTAGAAGATCAGGATTGTCGTAACCACCAGTATTATAAACAATTGGAATTTCAAGGCCTCGATCCTTTGCTATTCTTAGTGACTTAATGAGTTGTGGAGCGTAATGTGTGGGTGATACCCAATTAATATTCTCACATCCGCGATTTTGAAGATCAAGCATTTTATCTGCTAATTCTTTGGGTTCAACTTCTCTTCCTTTTCCTTTCTGAGATATTTCATAATTCTGGCAAAATACACAGGTTAAACAGCAATTAGATAAGAATATGGTTCCCGATCCATTTTTTCCTACAAGCACTCTTTCTTCACCAAAATGGGGGAGGGTGGAGCTGATTTTTATTTTATCAGTAGAGTTACATACTCCTGTTTCCCCTTTCAATCTGTTAACGTGGCATTCATGTCCACATAAAGAACAGGAACTAAGAATTTCATAGAGTTTTTCGATTTTAGAGGTGAAATCTTCTTTGGAACAAGAAAGGTATCGTGGCTTCATTATTTATTTCTAAGTTTTCCGAGTTAAAATATTAAATGGTGGTTTTTTCTTGGGAATTTATTATTAATCTTTACTACCTATTTATTAGAGGATGCTTTATGATCTTTGATTCTGATGAGGATTTCGATTCCCGGCGTAGAAGAGTGGTGGAGAGACTTTCTAGAGAAGGAAGTATTAAGAGTGAATTAGTGGAAGAAGCAATGTTATCTGTTAAGAGAGAGAATTTTATGCCTTCCTCTTATGAAGATAAAAGTTATGATCCTCATAATCCTTATCCTATTCCTGGTAAGAATGCTAGTATTTCCGCTCTTGATACGTATGCACTTTTTTATGAAGAATTAGACCTAGGTTTAGGTGAGAATTTTCTTGAGGTTGGGTCTGGTAGTGGTTATGGTTCCGCCCTTGCAAAAAAGATAGTTGGTGACGAGGGGGATGTAACTACCTTAGAGATAGATAAGAATACGTATAAATTTGCAAAGAATAATCTGAGAAACTATGAAATAGAAATTATTCTTAAGGATGGTAGAAGAGGTTATGAAGAAAATTCTCCTTATGATAAAATCGCGATCACTGCGGCAACATCCGAAATTCCTGATCCTCTAAGAGAACAACTCAAAGAGGGAGGTAAGATCATTGCCCCCATGAATCGGAGAACCCTTGGACAGAAATTAACCCTATTTGAAAAAACTAATTCAGAATTAAAATCCAAGCCAATAACCGGTGTAAGATACGTTAAACTACAGAAAAAGAATATTAAGAAATAATCACATTTCTAAGTGGATTTAAAATCTTTATTTCCAATAAAGGGATTCTTATTGATTAATAATTCGGTTCTGGGGAATGTATTAAAGGATCCCCTTTCAGATCAGATATGAGACTAAATATGAGGGATCAATATGAGTGATTCAGGATCAAAATATAATAAATTGGATGAGCTTGGAATTTCTGTTGAATTAAAGAATCATACCCCAGATCCAGAGGAATTATCAACTTGGGCTGCTCTTATAAGTTATTGGGAGGACTGGAGCTCAGATTCCTTGGAGAATGTTAATAAGGAGGATGTGGATGACCATCTTAGCCGTGTTCTTGATTATGGTCATGAAACCGTTATTGAACATGCAAATTTCACTTTTGCAATTGAAGGTATTTCCAGGGTTGCTACTCATCAATTGGTAAGACACAGACTAGCTTCATACACGCAGCAGAGCCAGAGATACGTCAAGATACAAGAAGATGTGGAACAAGTTTTTGAGTTACCAGAATCCATTAAAGAAACAGAATTAGAGAAAGAAGTAAAAGAACACTATAAGCAGAGTATGGATCTTTATGAAGAATTACTGGAATCAGATATTCCAAAAGAGGATGCAAGATTCGTTTTCCCGCAATCAGTAAGATCTAAAATTATCGTAACCATGAATGCACGAGAGTTACTTCACTTCTTTGATCTTAGAGCTTGTTATAGAGCTCAGTGGGAGATCAGAGAAATTGCCTGGGAAATGCTTAACCAAGTGAAGGACGTAGCGCCTGTGATATTCGAAGAATCAGGACCTCCTTGTATAGAGAAAGGTGAATGCCCTCACGGAGATCTTACTTGTGGAAGAATAGAGGAAGTTTTTGAAAGATATGAAGATATAGAAAAATATTAATTAATTAATAACTACTGGGACAATATTCATCTCATTCGTTTCCGGATCGATCTTAACAAGGCCTTCCGGAGTTATTTTCAGTTCAGGTATTACTGAAAGCCCAAGGAAGGAAAGTGTCATGAATGGATGATTAAGTTCTCCTCCAAGTTCTTTATATTCCTTGTGCAGTTTTTCTTCTTTATTTTTAACATATCGAGGTTCCTCTTCCGACATTAATCCAGCAATTTCTAGTTTAAGTTTTTTTATGATGTTTTTATTTTTTGCTATTGCTAGTCCGCCATTCATGTCTTTTACCTTATTAATTGCTAATGCTAGATCTTCTGAGTTCGTTCCCATGCCGATAATATTGTGGGCATCATGTGATATGCTTTCAGCAATTGCTCCTTGCTTCATTTTAAAACCACTAACAAATCCAGTTTCAATTCTTTTACCATTTCTTTGTACCGTCGATATTTTTAATACATCTTTATCTGGATCAGGCTTGATAATTCCCTGATCTACAGGTAAGACTTCTTCAGTTTCTTTGGTTATGACCTGGGTGTCATGTGCCTTGATTGATCGGACTTTGGTATTCTCCTCATCATCTTTGAATTCATAGTGGACAGATAGATCTTTTGGTGAGACCTTAAATTCACCCATCGTCTCACTGACATAGGCGGGTGGAGAATAATCTGGTTCTTTAAACTTCCTAGACCCATTTTCGGCAACCATATTCCCATCAATAAAGACCTTATTTATCTTTAATTCATCCAGATCATCGAAGGTAACGAGATCAGCTTTATTACCAGGATCGATACTGCCTAACTTATCTAGATTAAAGTGATCTGCAGTATTGATTGTGACCATCTGAATCGCCTTCACGGGATCAAGTCCATGGGAAACAGCTTTCCTGACAGAATGATCTAAATGGCCGTTATTCAAAAGATAGGAAACGTCCCGATCATCACTTACCATGGAGAAATTACAGGGATCCAAATCTCCATTTACTACTGGAGATATAACATCCAATAAGTTCTCCTCAGTACTTCCCTCTCTCGCCATGATGTGCATGCCTAATCTCAATTTTTCCAGAGCCTCTTCGGTACTTGTACTTTCATGATCAGAGCAAATACCTTTCTCAACATATTCAATTAATGAATCACCAGTTAAACCGGGAGCATGCCCATTAATAATCTTATTATATTCTTCAGCTACTTTTATCTTTTTCATAACACCAGAGTGCTCATTGAGAACTCCGGAAATATCCATTACTTCACCAAGACTAATGGCTTCAGGAATATCATTGAAAGCTTTTTTAACATCATCAGCACTAATTTCGACTCCATGAAATTCAAATGAGCTAGCTGGTACACACGAAGGCACATCTAGGAAAATCCGAAGCGGTGACCTTTTAGATTCCTCAGAAAAAAACTCGATCCCCTTATAACCAAGAACATTTGCAATTTCATGTGGATCAGCAACAACAGAGGTAGTACCGTGAGGAATAACTACTTTAGAAAAACTAAGAGGGGATAAAAGAGAACTTTCAATATGTATATGACCCTCTACAAATCCTGGAGCAATAAAATTAGCTTCATATCTCTTATCAGCGTCAATAGATCCATCATACTTCACTGATCTAATTTCATCATTTTCTATACCGATTTCACCCTCTAGTATCTCTCCAGTGTTCACATTTACTATATCGCCTTCAATAACTAGATCTATTGACATCTCTCACCACTCAACTAATAGAGACCTCCCTCAACAAGGAGAGTCAATATAGCTTTACGCATATGAAGAAGATTCTCTGCCTGATCATACATTAAAGAATCAGTATCCACTACCTCGTCTTCAGCCTCATTTCCTCTATCAACTGGCATCACGTGCATGAATTTGGCATTATCTGTATGTTCGTCCCTTTCTTCAGCTGTATACATCCAATCTTTATGCTGAGCAGCTAGTTCCTTCTCTTTTTCTACTCCATGATCGTATCTATCCATTGTCATCCAGTTTCTTGGGAAAACTATATGAGCTCCGGTAAGAGCTTCTTCTTTATCATGGGTTAAGTTTATATCTCCACCGTATTTTTCGCCATTCTCTTTGGTCCATTCCATAATCTCTTCATCTGGTTTGTATCCTTCTGGGAAGGCGATATCTACATCCATTCCAAATCTACTCATTATTAGAGCTTCTTCCTGAATGGAGCAGGTAGATCGAACCCAAGGAGAATAAGACCAAGAGATTGTTACTTTCTTATCAGAGAGGTCTTCCCCAAGAGCTTCCCTTACAGTCATCAGATCAGACAGACCTTGGGAAGGATGGAATCTATCAGAGGCCATATCTATTACCGGTACATCTGCATGTCCTGCAAATTCCTCAATTATTTGCGCTCCTTCCCCATAACGGGATACTTTATCCTCTAACATTCTAACTCCAACTGATTCACCGAACCTGCTCATCACCTTTGCAGTATCTTTTATACTTTCTCCTGCTCCAGGTTTCTGCTCTTTTGAAACTCTCATCGAACCTGGTTCCAGGTACTGAGAGTGCCCTCCAAGTTGAGACATTGCTGTTTCAAATGTTTGCCTGGTTCTAGTGGAGGAATTAAAGAACAACATCAGGAAGGTGTCCCCCTTCAAGAATTCGTGTTTCTCTCCCATATAGTATTTTCTCTTAAGATCCTTGGCAGCTTCCACAGCTGCATCAAGTTCTTCTCTATCCCAATACTGTGTAGATAACAAATCTTTTCCTTCTAAATTTACCCAACTCATTAAATCACCTTTGATTGAAACTAAACTAAATCAAATTACTAATCTAAAACATCCTCATAAAGCTTTTTAGCTTCTTCATTCGCCTTCTTAAGGATTTCATTCTCATCAAGCGACAAGAATTCGCCTTCCCCGTACAGAACCCGACCATCTACAATTGTATGAGTAACGTTAGAATCCTTCGCCGCATATATTAGTCCCGATACTGGATTCTGATAATCTGTGAAAGGCCTCAAATGAGAAGAATCTAGATCCATTATAGCAACATCTCCCTTCCTCCCTTGCTCCAGTTTACCGATCTCATCTTCTAGATTAAGAGCTTCTGCACCTTTAATAGTTGCCATTTCAAAGGTTTCTTTAGAATTCATCGTCGTTGGATCTAATAATCTTCCTTTCTGGATAAGTGAAGCTCTTCTCATATCTTCAAATATGTCAAGATTATTATTGCAAGGAGCCCCATCCGAACCTAAACTTACATTTATACCCATATCAAGCATTTCAGGTATCTTAGCAATTCCTGAGGCTAATTTAAGATTTGAAGAAGGGCAATGAGCAACAGTTGTTCCCGTGTCTTTCAGCATTTCCCTCTCTTCGTCACTCAACCAGATACAATGAGCAAGAACTGTGCTATCGTATAAGAACCCTATATCATCCAAATATTCAACATTATCTTTTCCGGTAATATCTTTAACTAGATCTACTTCCCCTCGATTTTCTGCGGCATGTGAATGAAGACCTACATTATGTTCCTTTGATAGCTTGGCTGATCTTACTAAGGCTTCTTCAGTGCATGATGGGACGAATCTTGGAGTGAAGAAGTATTGTAGCCTTTCATCTTCACCATCCCATCTCTTTAAAAGCTCGATACTTTCATTAAGAGCTTTTTCTGTAGAGTCTATCATTGGTTCAGGCGCACTATCTTCTCTGTCAATTATTATCTTTCCCGATCCTCCTCTAATTCCTGATTCATACATAGCCTGGAAAACCTTGTCCTGATACCGAACGGATCCAAAGTCAAGTATTGATGTAACACCACTTTTTATAAGCTCAAGTAACCCAAGTAAAGAAGAGTAATAGATACCTTTCTCAGATATTTTAGCTTCCATAGGAAGAACTCTTTCATTTAACCAATCTAACAACTCTAAATCATCAGCAACTCCTCTAAAAAGCGTTTGCAGCAAATGAACATGGATCTGTACGAGGCCTGGAGAAACAATCTTACCAGAACCATCGATCTTCTTATCAATATCAAAATCCTCAACCCCTACCTCTTCATACCTACCTACCCATGCAATCTCCCCACCATCAATTATTAATGAACCATCTTTGATTACGTCATCAGAGTTCTTGATCAAGTAATCAGCCTTTTCTATGAGTATAGTTTCTTTCTCTGGCATTCCTTTCATTTTACCACACTAGGATGGTACCTCAATACATTTCACAGGACAAACTGATACGCAGAGTCCACATTGATTACATCTTTCAGGGTGATCGACCTCTGACTTTCCATCATCTCCAACCATATGTATCGCATCATAAGGACATTCTTCCTCACATCTACCGCAAGAAATGCAATCTTCTTTTCTTACTTCTACCGGTTCTGCTTCATAGCTTTCAGAGTACTCTTCTTCGAGTATCTTCCCTTTGAAATCGTTTACACTCTCAAATCCTTTTCCATCCATATATTCCTCTAACTCAGTAGCGACTTCTCCGTATATCTCAGGACCTTCGGTTATACCTGCCGTGCAGATCCCAACTGCATCTGCACCTGCTAGAATAAATTCTGCAGCATCTTCTCCAGATTCGATCCCACCAACACCAATTACCGGAATATCAACTTCTTTCGAGATCTCGTAAACTATCCTAAGAGCTAATTGTTTTATTGGTACACCGCTTAACCATCCGTAACCGTTTCCACCTAAGTCAGGCCTCATCTTATCTGCATCGATTTTTAGGGTAGGCCCCAGGCTATTGATCGCCGTTATCCCATCAACGTGCGGTTCTAATTCTCTCGCTAATTCTGCAGGATCTGGAACGTCTGGACTTATCTTTGGGAAGATCGGGATATCCACATTATTTTTCAGTGCCTTAGCGGAATCGATTATCGGGTCATATCCTTCTCCCAAGTAGTGGGTTGAGAACTCGATCCCATCAACTCCCGCTTCCTCTACTATCGGTCCTAAGTACTCTAACTCGGTATCGCTGTACCCGAGACTAGCTATTAATGGTTTATCAGAATTTTTCTTAATTTTAGGGTATTCTTTATCTATCCATTGTTGGAATGGAAGTTCTGACCATAACTCAACATTAGCCATTCCTGAAGATTTATAGTTACTCCTATCAAGAACAGCCATATGAGGCCTTAAAACCCTTGCTGGACCCATACTTATAGTCTTCGCTACTACACCACCAGCACCCTCTCTATCAACATTTAAACAAGATTTAGCATCCTTAACAGGAGGACCAGGAGCAGGTAGAATAGGATTTTTAAAATCTAAACCGGCTATTTCAACATTAAGATCAGCCATAATATCCCTCAAAAAACCGTCAATAATACCATTTCCCCGTTCTAGAGGCTGACGGAACACTTTTGATAGCAAGTAAACACAATATTATAAAAATTTTTCCCTGACAGTATATTTAAAAACCTTACCACAAAACTCAGAAAAGATCACCTTAAAATTAAAAAACCAACCAAAAAATATAATTTAAAAACTATATCCCAAATCTTTCCCAGCTATCCCCACTCTTAACCGAAACATGATCAAAACCAATAGATCTCAACAAATCAACGGTTCTCCCATACCCATTATCAAATCCCTTCAACGAATGAGCATCAGACCCAATAGTAATAAGATCTCCACCAAGTCCCCTATACTCACGAATCACTCTTTCCGTCGGAATCACAGACCCAAGACCCTTCCTAAGACCTGAGTAATTAACCTCAAGAGCTATATCCTTATCGATCATCTCAAGAAAGATATCCTCAATAAGATCCAAATAAGGCTCCTTATCCACCTTAGCCGAATAACTTCTCTCATAAATCCCCAAATGACCAAGAATATCAAACCCTCCTCTCCTAACCATTTCAAGATTTTCCAGATAATAATCCTCTATAACGTCCTGAGAAAGCCTCTGATCATGCTTCTTTGATAAGAGCTTATCATCAGAAGTTCTATGAACTGAAGAAATCTTCACATCCAAATCATATTTTTCCAGAAATGGATCAACCTTATTATAGAATCTGTGATACTCACCTATCTCCACCCCAGATCTTATTCTAATCCTATCCTCATATTCCTCTTTAACATTATTTATCTCTTTAAAATATTTCTTGAAATTGGAAAGCCCAATATTTTTAATATCCAGAGGGTTTAGCTCTAAATGATCAGTGAAAACAATTTCCTCATAATTATTCTCCAAAGCACTCTTTACAATACTCTCCATTCTTGTTGAACTATCCGGACTAACATCTGAATGTAGATGATAATCAACCTTCAAAATTCCACCACAAACTTAAACTCTCCTCAACCATGATAGAACTAATCTAAGAGATTATTGGTTAAAAATTTTTCATGATTTTTATAAATAGTTTGGAATTTTTATTTAACATAAAACTTAAAAGACATTTCCCATATCTTCTCTCAAGAGATCTTCCAACAAACAACGAATAAAATAAGTAAAACCCACGTATCCCTTAATCAGGAGGATTTAAAATTATATACCTTATGTTAGCAATACTCTCCAGTACTTCAATAGCATTAATATTTAAATACAGTGAAAATAATCAGATGAATAGATATGTTGTAACCAGTTCTAATTACCTGATGGCTTCCTTGATCAGTCTAAGCATTATCCGATATAACAACATGTCTTTTTTATCTGTAAATAAACTAATCAATCCTTCTATAATTCAAAAAATACTATTCTCCAGTGATTTTAGCCTAACCCAGGAATCAAGTATAGTATGGGCTTTATTTATAGGAGTACCCTCAGGATTATTCTTCTTCCTTGCCTTTATCTATTACCAAAAAGGAGTTAACGAAAATGGAGCCGGATTAACCGGAGCATTCGCCAAAATAGGCATCCTAGTACCAATGACAATTTCAATCCTAATTTGGAACGAAATACCAACCTCACTACAGTGGCTAGGAATAATATTATCATTAACCTCGATCCTAATGGTGAATATATCATTAAAAGATCTTAAAATTGACAAAATCAGATTATCACTACTACTACTATTCCTATTCAGCGGATTAGCCGAATTCTCAAACAAATTATTCCAAAAATATGCATTAATAGATTATAAACTGTTTTTCCTCTTCTTTGTATTCTTCACAGCCTTCCTAGTAAGCTTAATCATCCCAATCATCCAAAAACAAGAATTCAGAAAACATGACATCCTAACAGGTTTATCAGTTGGAATTCCTAATCTATTTTGCTCCTTCTTCTTAATAATGGCACTAGAAAACCTAAAAGCATCTGTAGTATTCCCTATCTACACCGCTACAACTATCGTACTGATTAACATCGGCGGATTCACAATCTTCCAAGAACACCTAAAAAGAAAAGAAAAAATCTCAGTCATACTAACAATCATAGCTCTAATACTAATCAACATATAAAATACTAAATCTTAAGAGGTGAATAATAACCATGAAATATAAAAAAAGATTTAAAGGAATTCTATTCGACATGGACGGAATTCTAGTAGATTCCATGCAATATCATTGTAAATCATTCCAGAAAATATTCAAAGATCTTGGGATCAGCGTTGATGAGGAAGAGATATACAAGAGAGAAGGACAGGCAAGTCGAGAGATTTTTGAACAGATATTTAAAATGAAAGACGTTAATCTTAACGAAGATCAAATTAATAAGATTGTTCAGGAAAGAAGAAAGATATTTAGTGAAATTGAGAAAACAAAGATATTTAAACAGGTTAAGAAAATTCTACCCGAACTAAAGGAACATTATAAATTAGGAGTTGTCTCCGGAAGCAATGAAGAAACCGTTAAGAGATTCGTAGATAAGGAGTTTAATGGAATTTTCGATTCAGTTGTGACTGGAGATGATGTTTCCAGAACAAAACCCGATCCCGAACCCTTCTATAAAGGATCTAAAGAACTTGAACTAGAGAAAAATAACACTATGATCGTTGAAAACGCTCCTTTAGGAATTAAAGCTTCCGATAGAGCTGAAATGTATTGTATAGCAGTTGCAACCTACTTACCTCAAGATACGTTAGATAATGCAGACATCGTTTTTAATAACCATCATGATTTGGTTAGTTTTATGAGGGAAGAATTATTATAGAAAGTTGGTAACTCCTTAATAATCTAGATATTATAGTCTTATTGAGATATTGGTGGAATATTATGTCTGAATTATCAATCTATAAAAAACAGGTTTCTAAGCTTTTATTCGGAACCGGACTAGTAAAAGAATCAGAATTTCAAAAAGAAGCGGATAATAATTTTTCAAGAGCTCTAAGCGATTTAATCGAAAACAATGAAGCAATTAAAGTACAGATCGAGGATAGAATTTATCTTACCAAGATCATTAACCCTATAACTGTCAACGAAGACCCAGAGATCACAGAACTTAAAAATGTAATTAAAAGTGAAGCCAAATACTACCACGTAAAACTCGAGGAAGATCAAAAGAAAGTTCTCTTATTTAACAAGGATTACAACTTGCTCCCAATTAAAAAACCCGAACAAACACAGAATTACCTGGAATACTCCGAAGACATAGAAAAAATATACGAAGAAGAATTAGAAGAACTATAAATAATAAAACCTCTCAAGGATGTAAAAGAATGTTAGATACTATTTTTTCATTACTCCCCCTTCTAAACAAATATTTATCTAAAAAGAAAAATAAATCCACAAATAAAAAACCAACAAAAAACAATGAGCCTAAAGAAAAAAATCCAATCCAAAACTTCTTCGAGAAAATAAATGAACTCAATAAAGAAGTAGAAACTTCAAGCCCCACACACAAAGAACAAACCCCCACGAAAAAAACCAAACCTAAAATCAACACAGAATCTTCCCTGGCCGGTATTAAGTTATTCCTACTCCATCTGATCTGGTATCAATCCGAAAATAATGATTTTATCAAAGCTAATAGAATTTTCTCCACCGAGTACTTAAGCGATATTAACTACAGAGATCTTTACCAGCAATTGAAAATGTTAGAAAAGTTAGGTTACGTAAAGACCTCAGGCAGCATCCCTAAAAAAACCGTTAAGATATCAAAAACCGGATTAGATGAGATAAAAAATTATGTGGATATAGAAGATGAAACTAAAAGTAAAGAAGATAAAGTCCTAGAATTAATTGAAGAAGTAATAAACTCAGGAGATATTAATCCTAAGATCAGGGGTTTCTATAATAGCTTATTAAAAGATATTGAGCAAAATTAAGAAAAAAATTCTATAATTAATTTTATCTCAATATTACTTCTAGAATAACTTTATAGGTGTAGAGTATGCCAAAGATAGATATTAGATTAAGTAAGGATTATTACCAAGAGGTAAAGGAGAGAGCCGATGAATTTGGAATAACCAAAGAACAAGTTATCAAGAACTCGTTGGATGCCTATCTATCAGAAGAGGTTGAAAATCCTTCAGTCTTGATTGGCAAAAAGGATAATGAGATAGAATTTCTCAAAGATCATCTAGAAAGTAAAAATAACGAGATGGAGACCAAGATCAACTCTATTAAGGTAAGATTAAGAAGTAAGGATAATAGAATAAACTCTTTAGAAGATAAAATAGAGATCTTGGAAAAGAAAGTCGAAGATAAAGAAGATCAAATTCGTGATAAAGAGAGACTTATCAATGAAAAAGATAAAAGGATAAATAATCTAAAGAAAAGAAACCAAGAACTAATAAAGGAATTAAAAGAAACAGTTCTTTTAAAAGAAGATTTAAAAGGTATTAATAAGGTATTCTGGTGGATTATAAAAGCCCTTATACGACTAATGGGAATAAAAAAAGAAAAAATCGAAAAATCAAGCCAATAAACAACACCTTTTAATCAAACAATTAAAAGAAAACTCAAACATCCTTGAATCCATCTATAACCAATTCTCACATTCCAGATC
>CAYTEI010000008.1:10963-28213 GCA_964436705.1 uncultured Thermococci archaeon | reverse complement strand
AATATTAATAACAAAATTCAGTATACAGTTAGATATATTCATTCTCTAGTAAGGTAAGAATTAAAACCTCCCCACATTGATCTATGTTAGTAGGTTCGAGAGTATCTAAAAAATTGGTGATATAATTGGTTGAAGTATGGACAGCTCTGATCTTAGGACTTCTACAAGGATTTCTCGAATGGCTACCAGTAAGTAGCTCAGGAAATATTATTTTAATCTCTAAATTAATTGACGTTAATGTAATCAACACCAACCTATACTCTTTATCGCTTAGTTTGCATTTTGGAACTTTACTAGCTGTCTTATACAGATTCAGGAATGAAATATATTCTTATCTAAATAAGGAGACCTTCAAAAACTTATTTGCTAGACTAGGCTGGGGTAAATTTTCGGAGAAAAATCGTGATAAGATCCTTAAGATCAATACTGTAAAATTTATATTTGTTTCAACTTTATTCACGGGATTAGCAGGTTTTCCAATTTATAATTTCATAAAAAATATCAATGCCAACTTTTTACTACCTTTAATAGGTCTTTTATTAATTTTTACCGGATTAGTTCTAAAATTTTCGGATAGAGAGGGTCAAAGAGAAATTACCACCTTTTGGGATATGTTATTCGTAGGTTTGGCTCAGGGACTAGCAGCTTTACCAGGAATTTCAAGATCGGGAATGACAATATCAACTCTTTTATTCAGGAGAGTCAATGAAAACAGAGCTTTAGAATTGAGCTTCCTAATCTCCATACCAGCAATTTTTGGAGCAATAATCCTTGAAATAGTTACAAATACGTTACCATCTCTAAATATTGGTTTCTTTGTTGCAACATTGGCCGCATTTATTACCAGTCTGATTATGATGGAGCTCTTATTAAAAATAGCTGATAAATTTAAGTTCTGGAAATTCTGTATATTCTTCGGGAGCTTGACTTTGATTCTTACCTTATTTTTCAATTTTCTTCTCTGAAAAACAAATATCATTAAAATATATTTTTCTAATCAATCTATCAATTACACAAGTTTGTTAGAATAGTCTGGTATTATCAGTGGAAAACATTAACTGAACAGAAATGAGAAAAAAAGTATTTAAATGTGTAATAATATATGCTAATAGGGGGTTGCCACAAGGTCTGTCCTCCAATAAAATACCCCCTACTAATCTAAGAATACCCCTTAAACAAAACCAATAATGATCAAAGAACTAACCAGAAAACTATTATCAGACTATCTAGCTATTAATATTGGTATATCAGACTTCTCATATAATAAGTGATAATTAAGCACAGAAGCCTGTTCTAATTCTATTATAATTAGATCATAGTTAAATTCCTCAATTTCTTTAGAAATTTGTTTTGAATATTCGCCTTTTACTTCCTTTATACTAAATTTCTCACCAAACTCAGATTCCCACTCCTTTATTCTTCTTTCAAAATCACTTTCGAGACCTTCTTCAATCTCGGTTTCTAAATTTTCAATCTGCTTTTCTGTCATTACGTACTCAGAGACCTTTCTTACTTTTTCTTCCATTTTTTTCTCTATAATATATATTATTTTTATCTCAGACTGATAATTCTCAAATATCTCCAAACTTTTTTCTAAAGCCTTCTCTGGAAACTTTCTTGAGGATATAGGCAACAATATTTTTTCAAACAATAGAATCCCTCCAAACTTGATCAAATTATAAAAGATTTGTTATTGTAATATATATTTTTAAGTATTTAAATTTTACATTCTAGAAATTTATTTCAATTTAATCAAATATAATAAAAATAGGAAAGAATTTAAATTAGTATCATATATGGAAGTATCTCAATCATTGGTTTAAATCGATCCTCTCTCCCTCTACAAATACTTCTTCAACGTTACTTCTAAGATCTAGGGGATCCCCTTCAAATATTACTAGGTCAGCATCTTTTCCAGATTCTATACTTCCAACCTGATTATCAATTCCGAGTATTTGTGCTGGGTTAATAGTAATTGATTTAAGGGCCTCTTTTTCAGGCATGCCAGCTTTGATTGCTAAGGCGGCATTAATTGGTAGATATTGAATTGGAACTACCGGATGATCAGTCATTAATGCTACTTTAACTCCCGACTCATGTAGTACTGCTGGGGTTTCATTCTTCCGATCTCTAAGTTCAACTTTACTTCTTGAAGACATTAATGGACCTACTACCGCTGGTATCTCTTTTTCAGATATTTTATCAGCAATTTTATGCCCTTCAGTGCAATGTTCAAGAGTAAGATCAAGATCAAATTCTTCAGCTATTCTTACTGCTGTCATTATGTCATCAGCTCTATGTGCATGAGCTTTTAGGGGTAATTCATTTGTAATTAATTTTGATAACATTTCCATTTCCAAATCCTTTTCAAATTCTCCGTTTTCTTCCTCTTTTTTATCTAGATAATTTTGAGCTTCAATTAATTTTTTTCTTAAAATTGCCGCGGTGGCCATCCTAGTTGAAGGGGACTGATCTTTCTCTGAGTAAACTCTTTTCGGATTTTCTCCAAATGCTCCTTTAATCCCCACAGGTTCTTTTATTACCATATCATCAATATTTTGGCCTTTTGTCTTTATTGCAACACTTTGCCCTCCTAGAACGTTAGCGCTTCCAGGTCCTGTCATTATTGTAGTGATCCCGTTATTCAATGCATCTTTTAGACCTTGGTCTCTGGGATTTATACCATCAAGAGCTCTAAGATGAGGTGTTACTGGATCTATCATTTCGTTGTAGTCTTGTCCTTCCCAACCAATTCCCTCCTCATCAATGCCTACGTGGGTATGAATATCTATCATTCCAGGAATTACTGTTTTTCCTTCTATTTCTTTTACTTCTGCTTCTTCAGGAATTTCTATGTCTTCATATTCTCCTACTTTCTTAATTTTGCCATTTTGGATTAAGATAGTTCCTTCATCGTATTCTTTATCATTCATTGTTAGAATAGTTCCTTTAACTAAAGCTAGCATAGTATCATTTATTAAAAATAGTTTTAGGTTTAAAATAATATGGTTTGTCCTGTATTCTCAAACCCAACAATGTTGTCTAAATCAAATATTTTTTTATTTCTTTAAATTATTTGAAAAAAATAATTTATTGGATTAGTTATTTTTATGTCTAGATGTATTCGAAAACGTATAAAGGCAAGGTTCAATTGGTTAGTTGGTTGATATGGGTCCGGTAGAAGTTGTACTCCTGATAACTGGTGGTTTTATTGGGAAGAGATTTCTTAGGGAAAAGCATGAGATGGTTATTCGTGAGTCTATCAACTATGTTTTGTTTCCAATTTTTACTTTTTATAATATTGCTCCCCAGTCTTTAGCAAGGATATGGACTATGAAAGATGCAGGTTTCTTTGGGGCTATTGTTCCTTTGTTAGCTATTTCATTAGCTTATGTTTTTACCATGGATTCTGATAAAGATATTAGAGCTAGTGTAATGATGTTATCGGTATTTGCTAATGTTGGAGCGCTTGGAATACCAATGACTTCTATCTTCGTAAATGATACAACTCCCGCAATTATATTTGTTCAAGGACAAAGAGTAGGATTCTTCTTATGTATCTTTGTAGGATCTTTCTATGCTCATGGAAATACTAACATCAAAGAAATTTTAAAAGATGTTTTCCTATTCCCTCCAGTAATTGCCGCCCTAATAGCTATCATTTTTCCTTGGGAGCTTCCTGAAATAGTTTTGAAGGGTCTTTCATACCCCGAAAGCATAACTCTTCCGATTATGTTATTCTACTTTGGTACAAGAATTAAATTAGCCAAACCCGATCTTGACATGCTTTGGAGAGTAGGATTAACCCGTATGCTCATTCCAACAACTATTGTCGCCTTAATAACCTTATTAATTAATTTACCATCAAAGATCACTATACTCATAGAAACTTCAATGCCACCAGCAATTTATGCAAACTTATTAATAGGAGAATATGGTTTTGATGAAGAGAGAAGTGTTAGAGTTACAATGGTTTTAACTATCTTTTCAATCCTAATTCTCGTAGGAATCAGCGTTTTATGGGGATAAAATGAACAAAAAAAAGTTAGAGAAAGAAATAGATCTAGATCTGCATGTTCACACTGTTGCAACCGATCATGCATACAGTACGGTTAAAGAATTAGCTGAATCAGCAAATAATAAGGGGTTAGAAGGTTTTGCAATTATTGAACATGGCCCGAATCTCCCGGATGCACCTCATCCTTTTTTCTTTGGAAATTCAAAGTCTATACCGAGGAACATCAACGGTGTTAAAATCTTTAAGGGAGCTGAGGTTAATATAATAGATAAGGATGGTTCTCTTGATCTTGACGAAGAATATTTAGAGAACTTAGAATTCATTGCTGCAGGTATTCATCCTTACACTGGTTATGAATCTAAAAGTATTGAGAAAAATACACAAGCCGCGATCAATGCAATAAAAAATCCTTTAATTGATATGTTAGTTCATCCATGTGATTCGAGATTTGAGGTTAAAGTTGGAGAGATCGCTGAAGTTGCCGCTAAGAATAATGTAATTCTTGAATTGAATAATCGCTCATTTGTACCGGACGTTGAAGGAAATTATCGTGGTGACAGGGATCGGGCGTTAAAACTGGCTAAGAGAGCTAAAGAACTTGATATTTGGGTTAGTGTTAATAGTGACACCCATTACTGTTCTGAAATTGGGAAACTTAGTAGCGGGTTAGAAGTTGCGATTGATGCTGGTCTAACTAAAGATGACATAATAAACTTTGACATTGCTAATCTAAAAGATTTTTTGAATAGTAAGGATAGAGATCTGCATCAAAGATTCTAATTAGGTTTTTATTGTTTTAATTTCTGATCTTTATATTACTTGAATAATTCTAACCATTAAGCTTAAATTGTTCTAGCCCGACGGATCTAAAAGGATCTTATGGATAATAAAGAAAAAGTTATAATAGTCGGGGCAGGCCCAGGTGGGCTTTTCGCTGCCAATGAGCTTAAAGATGACTTTGATGTAACTATTATTGAAAAAGAAGATTATATTGGTGGTTCAGGTCTTCATTCTGATGGTAAACTAAATTTTCATCCTAAGGTAGGTGGAGACCTTACCAATTTCTATTCTATGTCGAAATCTTGGGGGATAATGGAGAGAATCAAAGAGGTCTTCATGGATTTAGGAGTTCCAGATGTGGAGATAAACGAAGAGGGGATGGAAAAATTAGATCGTAAATCCTCTAGAGCAGGTATAAATTTTATGAAAATACAGCAGACCCATGTTGGTTCAGATCATTTACCTAAGGTTATGAAAAGATTTAGAAAGCATTTAGAGAAAGCTGGAGTGAATTTTGAATTAAATACTACTGCAAAGGAAATAAATGAGAATGGAACTGTCCAATATCTAGATACAGATAAAGGAAAATTCGAAGGAGATTACTTCATTATTTGTCCTGGAAGATCTGGATCAGAATGGCTACGCGATTTAGCAAGAGATCACAATCTAGGACTAAAGTATAATCCAATAGATGTAGGAGTACGAATCGAGGTTCCTAATGCAGTTATGGACGAAATAGTTGAAGATTACGGAATTTGGGACCCTAAATTCCATATAAATACACCAAGCTACGATGATTCAGTAAGGACATTCTGTGTATCCCCAAAGGGATATGTCGTTAAAGAAAATTATGGTGACACATTCGGAGTTAATGGCCATTCTATGAGAGATAAAAGATCAGAAAACACAAATTTCGCATTCTTAGTCACAATGGACTTAACAGAACCATTAGAAAGTACGATGGATTACGGTAAAAGAATTACCCAATTAGCCAACACTTTGGGAGGGGGTAAACCTCTGGTTCAAAGAATCGGAGACATGAGAAAAGGTAGAAGATCTACTTGGGAAAGAGTAGAGAGAAGCCACGTTGAACCTACTTTAACAGATGTGACTCCCGGCGATCTTACTATGGCATATCCACAAAGGATTATTACAGACATACTAGAAGGATTAGAAATGCTTGACGAAGTCATTCCCGGGGTAAACTCTAATTCAACTCTTCTTTATGGACCAGAAGTAAAATTCTATGCCATGAGGATAGAAACCGAGGAAAATTTGAGAACCAAAATACCTAATCTATACGTAGCTGGTGATGGAGCTGGTGTTTCTAGAGGAATTACGGGAGCAGCTGCCACAGGAATAATTACGGCAAATGATCTAATTAATAAATAAATTTTTATGCCTAATTTTCTATTTTATCATTAATTATCTTTGAATAAATAGGTTAAGTTTTTTTAGAATAAATTTTTAATTTTTCGATTGATTTTTCCTAGTTTTCGTCTGCTTTCTTATTTCAGCCGGGCTAGTGGTATAATATTTTTTTTGAGATTGGTGAAGTTCTACGTAAAAGATAAAAAACTTGATATTCTGATTATATACGGTGTTCGGATGTCGATTGTTAGGGCGCATGTGAGGATTTATGGTCGTGTGCAAGGGGTTTTTTACAGAGCGAATACCCGAGATCAGGCTCAATCTAGAGGAATTAATGGATGGGTTAAGAATCTTTCTGATGGTAGTGTTGAGGCTGTTTTTGAGGGTGAGGAAGACAAAGTGAGAGGTATAATTGATTGGACTCATGAGGGTTCTCCAGCTGCTAAAGTTGAGGATGTCAAAGTTGAGTGGGAGGATCCTGAAGGGTTGAATGGTTTTGAGATTAGGCATTGATGCTGATTATCATGAGTGACAGAGAGTCTGGCGGTACGTTATATTTAGTCGGGTTAGGACTTTATGGTAAGAAAGATATGACTTTTGAGGGATTAGAAGTATTAAAAAATGTGGATAAAGTTTATGGAGAATTTTACACAAGTTTTTTAGGTATTAAAACGGATATTAGCGATATTGAGGATTTAATCGGTCAAGATATTAATATTCTTAATAGAGATCAGGTTGAAAATGGTTTCAATGATATTTTAAAAAAATTTAAAGAAAAAAGTATCGGCTTTGTTACTGCTGGCGATCCAATGGTAGCTACTACTCATTCAGATATTAGATTAAAGGCTCTAGAATTAGGAATGGATACCAATGTGATTCATGCTCCCTCGGTTTTCTCTGCTATCGCCGAAACTGGGTTGCAAATCTATAAATTTGGGAGATCGACATCTATTGTATTCCCTCAAGAGGATCGTAATTATTTTCCAACTAGTTACTATGATGTCATTAAGGAAAATATGGAAAATGGGCATCATACCATGCTCTTTCTCGATATAGAGTCTGATGAGAATCGATATATGACAGTGAGCGATGCAGTGGATATCCTTTTAAAGGCTGAAGATAAAAGAGGTGATGGTATATTGGATCTTGATACTATCGGTGTGGGGGTAGCTAGGATCGGTTCTGATGATCCGGTAATACGTGCTGATTATCTTAAGAATTTAAGAGATATGAATTTAGGTGATCCGTTACATACGTTAGTTCTGCCTGGTGAGCTTCATCATGTAGAAAGTAAGTACCTCGTGAAGATGGCTAATGGTCCTGATGAACTTTTAGATGATTAATGGTGAAACAATGGGTTCTAAAGTAAGTACTGAAGATGCTATTGGGTTCTTATTTGAGAAAGATTTCTCTGGTGAGATTTCTAGTGAGAAGGTTCTTGAATATTTGAAGATGGCTAGAGATGCGTTGGATGAAATTGAGTATAGTTCTCATGAAGATACTAAGCTTTATGATGTAGCTGAAGATTTTGAAGGCCTAGCTAGGGCTTACTTTGAGGATGCTAAATACTATGTTTTGCAGAAGGATCTTGTTACGGCTTTTGGAGCCTTGAATTATGCTCATGGGCTTCTTGATGCTGGTGTGAGATTAGGTGTTTTTGAGATCGAGAATGATGAGATTTTTGCGTTCTATAATCGAGATTAGTTTATTGGGAGGGTGGCGAAATAATGTCTGAAGATGATAGACTTGATTATGAGGTTATAGTTGAGGCGCCTATTATTGTGAGAGACGTTGAAGATAGAGATGATGCGATTAATATTGCTGTGTCAAAGACTTGTAATAAATTGAATGAGAATGGTCTTGGCTATGTGAAGGTTGAGATTGGTTATTCTCAAAGTCCGAATGGAGGTGAGCCTTTCGAAAGTGCTTTTTTAGTAGGAACTATTGCACTTGTTGGGCTCTATTTAACCATCAAAGTGTTTAATGCTGAGTCTGAAGATCATGCTGAGAGAATTGCTAAATCAGAAATTGATAAGGCACTTAATAACGTTCCATTATCTCTCCATAGAATAAAAGACCTTGAAAACTCATAAAACAAAAGGGGATATACAAAATGACGAAATTCATCTTCGTTACAGGAGGAGTAATGTCAGGACTGGGAAAAGGAGTAACTGCATCCTCTATCGGACACATACTAAAATCAAGCGGATACAAAGTAACCGCTGTAAAAATAGATCCATACCTCAACTTCGATGCAGGAACAATGAATCCTTACGAACACGGGGAAGTATTTGTCTTAGAGGATGGAGGTGAAGTTGATCTCGATTTAGGTAACTACGAAAGATTCCTAGATACAAATCTCTCCTTCGACCAAAACATAACTACCGGAAAAATATACAAATCAGTAATAGAAAAAGAAAGAGAAGGTGAATACCTCGGATCTACTGTTCAAGTTATACCCCATATAACTAACGAGATATGTGAAAGAATTAGGAGCGTTACTAACGAGAAAGATATTGTTATTGTTGAAGTGGGAGGAACTGTAGGAGACATCGAGGGAATGCCCTTTTATGAATCTGTTCGGCAAATGAATCTGAAAGATCCTGATAACACAATGTTTATACATGTAACTCTAGTCCCTGAGTTAGAAGTAGTTGAAGAACAAAAAACAAAACCCACTCAACATAGTGTGAAAGAACTCAGAAGTATTGGGATCGATCCAGATATTATTGTATGTAGATCTGAAAGACCATTAGAAAAAGAGCCCAGAGAAAAAATAGCACTTTACAGCAATCTAGATAAAAAGTCAGTGATAAGCGCTCATGATGTAGATAATACTTACGAGGTTCCCTTTCTTTTATCCAAACAGAATATTCACGAGATAATATTTAATGAACTTGATCTCGAGAAAAAAGATCCTGAAATGGATGAGTGGAGAGAATTAGTTAATAAGTATGAAAATCTATCTGACGAAGTAACTATTGGAATAGCGGGAAAATATGTTGAATTAGAGGATGCTTACATTAGTATTATAGAGGCTCTGAAACATTCATCCATAGAAAATGATGTTAAAGTAAATATAGAATGGATAAATACTGAAACAATTGAGAAAAGTGATAATAACCTAGATAAATTTTCAGAGATAGATGGATTGATTGTTCCTGGGGGCTTTGGATCTAGGGGAACCGAAGGAAAAATAAAAGCTATTAACTATGCCAGAGAGAATAATCTACCATTCCTTGGTATCTGTTACGGCTTCCAATTAATGATTGTTGAATTCGCTAGAAATGTCTTAGGATATGAAAATGCACACACCTCAGAAGTGGATACAGATTGCGAAAACCCAGTTATTGATCTTTTACCGGCTCAAGAAGGAATTAAAGCTAAGGGAGGTACGATGAGACTAGGATCTTCAGAGATACTTATCAAAGATAATTCTCTTGCAAAAGATCTTTACAAAGACAAAACCTGTACAGGAAGACATCGTCATAGATACGAAGTTAACCCCAACTATATCGGAGAAATCGAAGAGAATGGTTTAAGATTCACCGGTATATCTAAAGAAGATCAACGTAGAATGGAGATAGGTGAAATAGCTGACAAAAAATACTTCATCGGAACTCAATACCATCCTGAACTAACCTCAAGACCACTTAATCCCGAACCTGTTTTCTTAGGACTAGTTAAGGCTGCCAAAAAACTAAAATAAATTAAATTTATTCAAAAGCCATTAAGTATGTGTCCTCAGCTTCTACCGCCTCTTTATATAGAAATTCTCCTATTTTATCTTCATCTACAATGATTGGTGTATAATTTGGAAGTCTGGCTATGTAGTTGCCCTTGCCTTTTTTCCCTTCCTTAGTAACAAGAACTTTATATTCTTTCCCTACTAATTCTTCATTAAGTCCCCTAGATATTTGTAGACGAAGACTCGATAACCTTTTAGATCTCTTTTTCATAGTTTCTGAAGAAACTCTATCATCTATTTCGTAAGCTTTGGTACCCTTTTGTGGAAAAAATCTAGAAACATTGACATTATTCGGTTCTATATCTTTAATTACATCAATCGATTTTTGAAATTTTTCGTCGGTTTCTCTGGGAAATCCAACTATTATATCTGTTGATAAATACAGATCAGGAAATCTATTTCTAAACTTAGTTACAACTTTCTTAAATTCTTCAACATTGTAATTTCTATTCATTAAATTGAGGATTTCATTATCTCCAGATTGTAAGGGTAGATGAAGGAAATTATATATCTTCTCCGATTGGTATACGTCTATAAGATCTTCAAGATATGGAAGAGCTTGGTCTGGATTCATCATTCCTACTCTGATTTTGAATTGTTCCTCTATTGAGGTTAATTTCCTTAATAAATTAGGTAAAGAAGCGTCCTTATCCCTCCCGTAGGCGGCAGTATCTTCAGAAGTTACTTGTATCTCCTTATAACCCTGGTTAACTAGTTTTTTCACTTTTCCAACGATTTTAGTTAGTTTGTAGCTATTGAGAGTTCCTCTAGCAAATTTGGTTGCACAGAAAGAACAGGACCCTAAACATCCTTCCGCAATAGGAACAATTGTTGTTGTCCCTTCAGAGTAAGTGCCCGGATAATCTAGTTTACATATTGATTCATTAGGGTACTTAGATTCACTTATATGTTTAATCGGTTTATTTAGATCTTGTTCGATAACCTTACGAATTACTTCAGTTATTTTATCTAAATTATTAACGTCTATAATTGCTTTAACATCACTATGTATTGCATCTTGATCAATTGACGGTAGACATCCAGCTACAATTACTTTCTTTCCATTATTTACTAATTTCTTTATTTTTGATCTCATTCTATTGATTGTCCTTCCTTTAACAGCGCAAGTATTTAGTACTACGATTTCTCCTTCTTGATTTAGTGTATATCCATTACTTTCGATTAAATCTTCAATGATTGCGCCATCCGCACGATTTCTAGTGCATCCGTAAGTCTTGATATTGATCTCCATTAGGACACCTATTATTCATTCCTGTTTAACGATTATTACTCGTTCTTTATTTCTTTCAGAGTCTATATTTTAATAACTTTACACTGTTTCATAAAATCCGTTATTATAAATATTAAGGATAAAAAGATAAAAATTATTAACTAAATTTTCTTAACAACCTAATTACTTAAACCCTCATACTTCAAAAAATTTTAAAAAGTCTCTTGCTTGGTTCTATAACAAACTAATACAAATAAATTTTTCCTCATCCCCTAAACTTAAAAAACGATCTATCATGTTCCTTAATTTTTATTATATTTTAACATATAAGGAGAACCATAAACTGTTTCATAAAAAAAGAGATTAAATAATAGACTAAAAATTCCTCAATTAACTAATAAAGATAATTAGATATAATATTGGTTAACTTAAACCTTGAGCGCAAATAGTTAATTTTTATCAAAAGTAATCATCAGAAAATTCGAACTCCTCACAGTAAACTTCAGCCGCCTCTTTAGCTTTTTTTTCATTTGGGATTTTACCATTGAATATGTTAATCTTTAACCATTCCGTGTAATCTTCATTTATGGTGCCATCGGTAAGATCATCGATTTTCCTTAAAGTTTCGCGGTATACTGGCCGGAATTTTTTATAGGTTTCAATTGCTGTTGCCTCCAATTTTTGGTCGGCCAGTCCATCCAATTCGTTCATTATTTCTTCTATACTCATCTAACCATCCACTTTCAAATTTAATTGGAATAGGAATTCTCAATTTGTTTTCCATATAATCTGGTAGCTACTGCAGTTGGTAAATCCGTTTCTCTGTAAATGCCGTTGGAGTGTTAAATTTAATTACGCCTTCTGTTCCTATCTCGGGAACAACACTGCCAGTTATTTCACTTCTAGAATCTAGACCGCCAAAGGTTTTAGTGGTATTTATTAATAATGCTGCTCTGTCTCCTCTATTAAGAGTTGGGTTAGTCCCGTTTAAAGAACCATCATAATCCTGAAGGATTAGTAGTCCAAATGTTGAATTAGTTGCTCCATCCCAAGCATTAACCTCTGAGGAATTAAATTTTTGGGTTACCCCGGTTTCAGCAACGTTAGTTGAATTAGTTGTAGAATTATATACGTAAACAGCTTGATTAGTGCCATCATTTAGTTTCAATAAGGTTTGACCAAGATCTATAGAAGTTCCTCCGGTATTAGTTCTTATAAATACGGCTATTTCACTTATACTAGAATCAGACGTAGTTCCATTCGTTCTTCCTTCAACTCCAGATATCTGAATACCAGTGGAGACCTCTTCAGTTGTTTCTCTACCAACACTCATAGCTCGTTGTTGTAGATATCCACTTGTTTGGGTTAGTACTGCTGCTGCGACAGCTGCCACTAGTACCATAGCTATGAATACTATCATAGTCCCTATACCAACTTGTCCTCTCTTTTCCTTTAAAGATTTTATTTTCATATTTTTTCCCCCACCAGTTAATGATCCGTAATTTAACATCTGAATACGGATCTTAACTTGTACTTGTTTGTGTAGATGCTCATGTAATCTTGTTATACCTAGCTTAAAAACAGATTTTTGTAGATCAAATTGTAGATCCCTTTGTAGAGCTATAAGTAGGTACTTATGTAGGCGTATAACCACAAACATTACTCTCTACAATTCCATCCAATAATTAACTTTCAGAATAAAATAATTAAAATTACGGAAATTAAGAAAAGAATAGACACAAATATTAAGTTTTCTGTATTAATATCGAAAATAACTATATTCTAAAATCTAAAAAATAGTAAATATAATTAATTCTAAAATAGAATATTTTCTGATTAAATCACAGGTAGGTACCTGCTGAATTGAATATCAGGATAATAATTTAAAAAATTCAAATTAATATCAATCCAAATCAAACTTGGAAATATTATCAAAATATTTAGTTCCAAAAAGAATTTGCGATAAAAAATCAATAAAAGTATGGAATAAGATCTAAGTTTTTAGGTTTGTTTTTTGATGTACTCGTTGAGTTCTTCTCTCGGTGTATCTACGTTAAAGTTGAATTTTGTAAGGATTCTTCTGGTTAAAATTGATTTTAAAATCTTTTGGGCATCTTCGTTTGTGCTAATTTCATTTATTTTGTTCTTAGTGTTATCTGAAATCAGGTTTTCTAGGATATCCGGCATGTCACTTACTTTGGGATCTTGGTCTCCTTCCAATATGTCTTTCTCTATCTGGTCTAGTTTCTCGAAGTTGAAAGTATCTTCAAGGTAGTCTTCAATTTTTCTTTCTGCTGTTTCTCCAATTGATGCCAGTATTAATGCTACGTCAATATTTTTTGTTTTTTCTTGAATTTGTTCTTTTTTTACTGTAATCCAATCATCATGCTTAGCTGTGAATTCTACGTGTTCTCTATCTGCTATTTCTGTATCAATATTTATTTCCAGATCCTGATCTTCCAAGTATTTTTTTAGAAACTTGGAGGGAATTGATGGGTTAAAACCGAGATTTTTTAGGACTCTTCGGGCTAAAATTGATTTGATTATCGTTCTTGCGTCATCATTTTTGGTAATTGAGCTTATTTTCCTTCCTGTTCCCGGCCCTCTAACCTTCTTCAATATTTCCGGTGCATTACTTACCACAGGTTCTTTATCATCATAGACATATTGTTCTATATCATCTAATTTTCCAATATCAAACTCTTTGTCTAGATATTCTTCAATTCTTTTTTGGGTTTCTTCTCCTATGGTTGCTAGGGTATAAGAGATAACTGTGGGGTTTGTATCATCTTCTATTTTTAATCTTTTTCCAACATTCCAATCATCATGTCTTGCTGTAAAGTTAATATGATCCTCTATCTTAGGACTTGACATTTTCTCACCATTTGATTTATAGGTTAAGACCTTAAGGGTGTTTCGAATTGGTAGATAGATAAGATTTTTCTAAGAATCGATTCTGGTTTTTACTATTTCACCTAAAATTTTTGAGTTTCTACTATCGTCGAAACTAAATTCGTCATTCACCCCACAAATCCTTTTATTACTTACCACATACGAACAGAAGGGATATTATGGAAGAAAATGAAAGTGTAAAAGCGTTATTCGAACCAAATTCCATCGCAGTTATTGGAGCTTCATCAAAAGAGGGAAAAATAGGTTATGAAATTTTAAGCAATATAATTAATTACGGATATGAAGGGAATATCTACCCAGTTAACCCAAGTGAAGATGAAATCATGGGTAAGAAGTGCTACGATAGCATTTCTGACGTACCAGGCGAAGTTGATATGGCAGTCATTGTTGTTCCATCAAAATATGTGCTAAATGTAGTTGAGGAATGTGGAAAAAAAGGAGTCAAAGCCGCACCAATAGTTACATCAGGATTTGGAGAAGTAGGAAAAGAAGATCTCCAGCAAGAAATAGTGGACACAGCAAACGAATACGGAATGAGAATTCTTGGACCAAATATATTCGGGGTAGCTTATCCATCAACTAATCTAAACTCAACTTTTGGACCAGAAAAAATTCTAGAGGGAGGAATCGCCTTAGTTTCCCAGAGTGGAGCCTTAGGTATCGCACTGATGGGATGGACTATAATGCATAAATTAGGAATGTCTTCTATTGTTTCAATAGGTAATAAATCTGATCTTAATGATACTGATTTCCTTAAATACTTCAAAGATGATGAAAATACCGAAGTTGTTGTTCTCTACATCGAAGGTATAGAAGATGGAGAAAAATTCATGAAAGCAGCAAGAGAGTCAGCAAAAGAAAAACCTGTCATTGCAATTAAGGCCGGTAGAAGTGAAAGAGGGGCAGAAGCTGCCTCATCCCATACTGGATCTTTAGCAGGTAGTGACAAGATATATGATGCTGCATTCAAGCAGAGTGGGGTTTTAAGAGCGAAAACTGTTGGTGAAGCATTTGATTGGGCTCAAGCTTTCTCAAACATGCCTCAACCCGATGGAGACAATACAGTAATTATTACTAACGGTGGTGGAGTAGGAGTTATGGCTACCGATGCATGTGAAGAAAATGATCTAAACCTTTATGATAACCAAGAAGAGCTAGATAAATTCTATAATCACATGCCGGAATACGGATCAGCGAAAAACCCTGTCGATCTAACGGGAATGGCTACCACCGATGAATACGAAGGTTCTATTAGGGAAGCTCTTAGAAATGATGAATATGATTCCATAGTAGTTCTTTATTGTCAAACTGCCCAGTCAGACCCTAAAGCTATTGCTAATACGATCGCTGATGTTTATGAGGAAGAAGATGCTGAGAAACCGGTGACTGTATCTATGGTTGGAGGGCCTGAAGTTGGTGAAGCTGTAGAAGTACTGAAGGAAAGAGAAATACCTGGATATGAAGAGCCTGAGCAAGCTGTAGAAGCTCTTGCAGCTATGTACAACTGGAAGAACAAAAAAGAAAAGCTTTAATTTTTTCCTAATTTTTTGTCCATTATTTTTTTAACGGCTATGATCTCTTTTCTATTGAGTGAAACTTATGGATGATCGGTACTTTCCTTATGATTCTTTGAGAGAGAATCAGGATAATTACATTGATAGGATTAATGAAGGAGTTAGTAATGGTAGAAATGTTGTTTTAGAGGCTCCTACCGGTTTTGGAAAGACTATTAGTGTTCTTGCTGGTGCTCTTAGTTATGCTAAGTCGATGGGTTTTAGGATTGTTTATTTGTCTCGTACTCATAAGCAAATGGATAGGGTTATCCGAGAGCTGATGAAGATTAATGATGGTGTTGAAGTTAGTATTCCAGGGGTTTCAATGCGTGGTAGGTCGACAGTTTGTTTGAATGAGTATGCTAGTATGATGGGTAGTAGCTCTGAGGTTTCCAGAGTTTGTCAAGATTTAAAGAAGTTGAATAAGTGTCCTTTTTATGAGCAGACTAAGAGCGATGAGTTTGATTCCTTTGTGAGTTCTTTGTTAGAGGATCCTATTTTAGGAAATAAGATTGTTGAAGAAAGTGAAAAGAGAGATTTTTGTCCTTATGAGGTTTTGAAAGAACTTCAAAAGGATGCTGATGTTGTGACAGGTAGCTATATTTATATGTTGGATCCTTGGATTCGCAAGGTTTTTTTGGATAACATGGATGCTGATTTGGAGGATCTTGTTGTTGTTTTTGATGAGGCTCATAATCTTCCTGAGACTGTTGTAAGTACTCATAGTGATTCAGTAGGTCTATATTCTTTGGATCAAGCTATTGATGAGTGTGATGATTTTAGTAAGCCTATTAAGAGATATTTGGTTAAGGTTCGTGATCAGTTGAAAGAATTGTTTGGGTCATCTGATAGTGAGAGAAGAATTTCTAGTGATGTGCTTGATTCTAGTCGTGGTGGGGAGCTTGTTGATGTGGGTGATGATATTGTTGAGACCAAGGTTGAGAATGATGAGGATCCTCGTAGCTTTGTTCATGGTGTTGGCGAATTTCTTAGTAAGTGGGAAGAGAGAAAAAATCGGAAGGATTATGCTTTTTTAGTTTCCGGTGTTGAAGATGAGGAGGATTATTCTCGGGTTGAGATGCTTGCTCTTGATCCTTCTCTTGACTGGTTAGACGATGTTAATTCAGCTATTTTTACTTCAGGTACTCTTGCCCCTCTAAAACCTTTTTCAGATGTCCTAGGAGTGAATAATGCTGTTGAAAAGAAGTTCCCTGCAAATTATGCTAGTGAGAATGTTTTACCTTTAGTTGCCGAGGATGTTACTACTAAGTGGAAGCATCGGGGCGAGGATATGTTCGAGAGGATCGGTTTGTATGTGAAGAGGATTAGCCAAGTCGTTCCCAAGAATGTGGGGGTTTTCACTGCTTCTTATGATGTTCTTGAAGGTTTAAAATCTTCTAAATTCATTGATAGAATAAAAAAACCTGTATTTTGTGAAGAGAGAGGTATGAAATCCTCTAAAAACGATGAGATAGTTGAAGAATTTAAAGATGTTGCTGAAGATAACGGAGGGGTTTTGATAGGTGTTATGGGTGGTAGAAATAGTGAAGGACAAGACTATTCCGGTGACGAGATGAATTCAGTAGTCTTAGTAGGTATTCCCTATGCCACACCAAATCCACGCGTCGAATCTAGA
>CAYTEI010000008.1:3950-10932 GCA_964436705.1 uncultured Thermococci archaeon | reverse complement strand
TAAGGGAAAATACTATGGCTATTTTCTCCCAGCCCATCGTAAGATTGCTCAAGCCGCTGGTAGAGCTCATCGATCCATTGATGACGAAGCTTCTATTATTTTCTTAGATAATAGAATTAGTCAAGATTTTGTAAAGAAGGATTTACCCGACTGGATGTCTAATATGACAAGTATCGACCATGGATCTATAGTGAAAGAGCTGAGAAAGTTTCACAAATCCTAATATTCCTTCTCATAAAGATCTTCCTGTTCCCCTTTTCTTAGATAGTGCTTAATTATTCCAAAATTAACTACTATGATAGATATGCTTATTATTTGATTAATTGGTTTTTGGCCTAGAACCAATACATAATTCCAGGAAAAATGTATTATTATTGCAAGAAAGTAGTATTTTGCCATATTTGTGGATTTGCCTTCTGATCTTAGTCCAAATCCAACCCCAATAAGGATTGTCCAAGCACTATGAGCTAAAGGTGTAAGAAATGCTCGAAAGATCGTTACTTGGGTGCCAAATCCAATCCCATATATTAAATTCTCCGTTGCAGCAAATCCAAGACCAGCTGCTCCACCGTAAACTACTCCGTCCATAATTCCGTCCATCTCTCCTTGAGTATAGGGCGTCCTAATTGCCAAGGCTTTAGATGGTTCTTCTACAATTGCAGCAATAATTGGTATAGTGTAAATAGTTTCTGGGGCGATAGATATTAAACCTTGTTCAATAAATAAAGTTACTATTACAGAAGAGGTTGCTCCCATAATAAAAGTTATAGCTACCCATCTTTTAGGTTCAGGTTCGATCCTATCACGATGATAGATATACCAAAGAATAGCTAATGAGGGAGTATAAGCGAAGAATACCAAAACCCCAAGAGTATGAACCATTATATCACAAAATATCTATCTGATAAAAAATTTCTTAAAAGCTGGATCTCTTAAGCATTCCATCTTCTCCAGATTCAATGATTTTCTTAAATTTGTTCTTTAATTCTAATATTTATAACCTATACTTAAAAAATCTAAGGAGAAATAAAAGATTTTTAAAGATGGTTCCCAAATTAGTTTCACGTCATTCAATCCCGAGAATATCCGTCTCTATTGTTTGATCTGACTCATATATTGGTATTTCTAATTCTTGATTTTGAAACTCTACTATGGCTTTCATATTTATGCTTAGTTGTGATTCTTCGTTATTTTTTATATGAATGGGCCACCAGTCTTCGAGTTTATCATTTTTTATCAAAAGTGATGTCTTAACTTTTGTTTCCTGATTTGGACCTAAAATAATTTTTTCTGTGGTTTCATTCGATCCTATGTCTATTCCGTTTAGATCTATCTGGTAACTGAGTTGATTTAAATTTATTGGGAAAGGATTAGGGTTTTCAACTGTTACTTCGGCATTTATTTGTGATTTTTCTTCTGTTACCTCTCCCCATTCTGCTTCAACATTTTCAATGGTTAATAAAACTTTATCAGTTGCTGGGTCAGTAATTTTATCCTTCTGAATTTCAGTAAACCCTGAAAGAAAACTAGTTTGCAAACTAGAGGTTTGATCAGGCATTTGTATCCCAAAATCTGTTAAAAAAGTTTTCAAAGTAACTTCAGGCGAGATTCTAATATCTGTATACTCTCCTGAATCAACGTGTGAAACAAACCATTCAGGAATTTTATCATTATGTATATTTGATACAAGTTCAATATTATTGTTTCCAGCTTCAATATCTACATCACTTTTATTCATGGCCCCCATTACAACATTATTCATTAATATTTCGCCTTTAATCTCGATACTTGCAAAAGGAATACCAATTGGGTTTGGATTATTAATATATATGGAACTACGGATCTCTGTTTTTTTCTGATCCACTTCCCCCCATTCATTATTAACCTCTTGGAGCTTAGGCCTATCAAAAGACAAAATACCTAAGCCAATCACTGCAACAAACACAATAACTAATATACCTAAAATTTTAATCCATTTTTTTAAAAATACCACCATTTCTTATAAGGAACCTAAACTACTAAAAGCTATTGAATTTCCTATATAATTTGATATCCTAATTTCTGTATACATCTTTTGATAAAAAATCGTTATTAATATAATTATTATATTACCACATTTTTTCTTAAAAAGGATTTCAACTATTATAATAATTAATAATTTTAGAATTAGATCATATCTTTTTAGTATGACCATCAATTCCTCTTAATTTGTTGAACCGTTTATTAATTTCCTTGTCTAATACTTTTTGTCCCTTCTCTGTTAAAAAAATACCTCCTATTATCCTGATTTGTTACGTTCGCTGAACTTTTTATTAGTTTTTTCGCTTTTAGGTCATCAATTTTTTTCATTTAGTTTGTTCCTTAATAAAGATGATACTTCTATCAGTTCTGCGAATTCTTTTTCTTCTTTCTGCAATGATACTAGAATCTTCACCATTGAATCACGGATAACTATAACCTTTTTTTAAATCAAAGTCCTTAAGACTTATACCTGATAATGTTTCAAAGACAAAAATTCAAAAAATTTAATTACAAATACATTATAGAGAAGAATAATAAATTTGAGTTGAAAGTTACTTTTAATGATCACCTAATCTAAGCTTTCAGATACACCTAGTTCCCTTCCACATTTTGGACATCTAAAAATAATCGTATCTTGCTTCCTCTTAGTTTTTGGTTTAGATTTACCTTTCCAACCACAATCAGGACATGAAGTAGGCCAAAAGGAAATATTAACACCATTTATAAAATACAAATATTTCATAAACAAAATTCTTAAGAAGAATACTAATAAAAATCAGTAAATTTATCTATTCGAATTTTTATGGGATTTGATATTTTCCAGCACCTAGATGTATGATGTCCCCATTCTGTTTCATAGTCTGTATTAATTCTCTTACCTTATTTTTATTAATTCCAGCCTCTGTTGCTCTCCTTAGAATGTCTTCAATGTAAGCAAGATTCTCATCGGATACCTTTGATAACTCTATTACAATATCTTCTATTAGATTTATTTTTTCGACTTCTTTCTTCGGATCCTCGGACATTACTTTCTCAAGGTTTGGTTCCTCTTCTTTATTTTCATAATCTATTTCTAACTCATCTAGTACAAGTTCTAATTTCTCATTTATGTCCTCAATTCCGTTAGCCGAAAGTAAATTCTCTTTTTCAAGTTCATTCCTTACTAAATCTCTAAGCAGGACAGAGCGAAAGTTATATCCTTTTCTCTCAATTAATTCATTGATCTTTTCAATCCAATCTTCAGGAACTTCAAATTTTATTTCCTCTTTCAAATTCTCACAACCTCTTATATTTTATAATGAACAATAATTTCAGATCCATAGTTTATTATCCCTGTATCTATTTCCTTCTATAGACTTATCTGTTAAGTATAATCTTCCAGTATTAAGGAAAAGGTTTTGTCATTTTTAATAAGCCCCTCATCATAAAAATAAGATTTTACCTTGTATATTAAGCTTTAATTATCGTTAAAATGGACTCAATATAATTTTGACTCCTAACCCTTCTTACTAAAAAAAGATCGTTCTTAATAAAAATAGGGTTATCAAGAAAAATTTTCAACCTTTTTAAGAACCTGATTGTTTCATGAAGATAGATATTGAATTTTAGGGGGAATCTGATCTTCACTTAAATCATGTATCTCTCTTAAATGATTAATAGCCTCCTTTTTTTTTAATTTGAAAAAAGTTTCTAGACAATTTCTACACTTAAAACCATTAACCATTCTCATAATAACAACCCAGAATAAAACGAATCCACCGAATTCTAGAATAATAAATATGTTTTAGACAAATTTAGATACTCATCTCCAATCAAAATTACCCAAAATCAACATAGGGAATGATCAGATACTAAAATGAAAAAAGCTAAAAGAATCCTCTATTCAAAACTACTATTACTAAAAGTATTAATTAGCGAAGACAATAAACCAAAAAAATAAAATTTTGGTCTAATTCTAAAATCCTATGTTAAGAATGCTCTATTTTCCATGAACGAATCGTAATTCCTATCCCTGTAATACTTATAACTACTCCTAATAATATTAGTCCAAGATATCCAAGAGCTATTGACCCTACATCCTGTATATGAGAATTATACTCAGTAGTAACATGAGAAAAAAGTAATAAAATCCCAATAGCGCTAACTAAAAACCCCGATACATTCACAGCTAATCCTAATCTCCTAGACACTATATCACCCGCCGAAATCTTCCATTAAATTATATTTTATTTAGTCTGAATAATAAGAAGTTTTACTTAAAGTCAATGAATCAACAAACTGTTTCCTTTAGGGCTTAAATAATTTACGATATTATTAGGTTTTTAACTAACTAAACCTAAAAAAAATAATACTAGTCAGGCAAAATAAGATTCGAACCGAAATAAAACCAAAACAAATAACTCCCAAAAATTTGAATTCATCTCAAATTTATAGAACCTCTACTCTTTCTTCTAAGGTGGTTCTTCCTTTTCTCAAAATTTCATATTCCAAATTATTAGTAATAAATATCAAGATATTAGAATTGATTAAAATAAAACTGAAAAATTCTGTTCAGGATAGATTAATTTTATATATTAATCTTCGTTTGTTAAGATCTATTTGAATATTTACATAGTTTTTTTTGGTAAGTCCTTATTCAAATTTGAGAGGTGAAGTCGTTGGTAAAAAATGATTCAACTAACAAGAAAATCAGAAAAAACAATATTAATTTTATTCATTCTTTTACGGGCTATGTAGGTAAGGATCTAAGATCGGAATTTGAAAATAAAATGAGTTACGTTCTCCAATTCTTTCCTAAGTTATCCGGAAAATTCAAAGTAGGTTACACCGACTCATATAACGGAGTTGCTGTCGGAAATAAATCCGATCAGAACTATGATTATTATATCAGATTAACTAAAAACGTTAGTTTATATACAATTGCCCATGAATTCACTCATCTAATCCAAAGGAAAACCCAAATTCCTTCAGGTGAAAGACAATGTGATATTTGGACAATTGCCAGAACACCAAAATACTTAGATTCACCTCCAACCTATCTAGAAATTCCAAACCCAATAAAAGATAATTGGTGTCAACATAATACTCAAATACATAAGATAGCTAAAAAAGCTATTAAAAAAAGAAACAATGGAAAACATGCTTACATAAAATGGTTTGAAAAAGAAATAAAAAACCTAAAGAAGAGATAAACCCAGAATAATATCTTCTTTATACCTTTATAGCCTTCTTTTGCTAAAGATATTTTATTATAGCTAGAATTGATCAAGCGTTATCATCCCCTTATCTTCAGGAAAGGATCTTAATCTATCTAATATTAATTTTAAGATCAAATAATCTATTATTCCTGTAGTTTTTATTCTCAGTTGGTGAGATATTGTGGAATTTCAAGATATTAGTTTCGGTAGCATAAAGATTGATGGTAAGGAGTATGATCATGATGTAGTTATTTTCCCGGACGGAATTGAGAGGCGGAAAAAAAGTATTTCGAAAAAGAAGCATGGTACTAGCCATAAATTTACCAAAAAAGAAATGAAAAGTTATATACAAGACATTAGTGATCAAATCCAATTCCTAGTTGTAGGTACCGGTCAGTACGATAAGCTTCATCTCCTAAGAGGAACTAAGAACTACTTAGATTTACTGAATATTAATTACCTCGAATTAGAAACCCCAAAAGCAATCAAGAAATTTCAGGAAGTTAATATTAATAGGGAGAAAAAATTAGGGGTTTTTCATGTCACTTGTTGAACTTAATCCGCTGATTTTGTTTCCAATACTTGGGATAAGATCTATTATTCTTTTTGTATTTTGTTTGATTACAATTTAAATCAATTATATGATAGTAAAAAGAAAAAAGAGAAGGCCTTGGAGGAGGCCGGGACTTGATAATTCTAATAGGTTGTATTTCTTAAGTCTTGTAGGGTGGCTTCCGAAAGTTCCGATAATTTGTGTTTAGCCAAAGAAATTATCGTATGAAAAAATAAATGAGTTACACTAAATATGAAACAAATTCTTTAGTATTGCCTAAGGAGTAATGAACTATCAAAATATTATTTTTATTTTTTTATTTTTACAATAAACTTTTCATGATAAAAACTATAAACCAAAAAATTTAAATAACCCCAATTATGAACTAATCAACATGATTTGGGACTGCCTAAAAGAAAAAGCCATTGAAAACCAATTACTCGAGGCAAGTAGTCCTAATTATATTCTTAGATCCTCTATTATGACTTATTAAAGATCCTTGAAGTCGCTTACCAGGTGGCTTTGAGTAAATTTATTCTGAGCTTTAATTTACAAAGACCGTAGAGATCTATTTCATATCAAAAAATAGGAGTATAATATATGAAAAAAGAAATACGAACCCTATGGGATGCATTTTCACAAGAAAACAATGAAATTTCATATTCAAAAACAGTCGAATCCGATAAACAGAAATAAGTATGGATTTTGGGTGATGCTCAAAAGATGGACAGGCCGGATCTAACCTCCAGCTCTTCAAGCCTCATCTTTAATATTAAATACTGTCGTCATCCGAGAAATATCATCTGTATACTTATCTATCTTTCTTTTTTTTTTTACATAATTTTTACATTTTAAGTTATAATTGCTAAAGTTCCTCTAGCAAATAATAAATAAATTATTAATCTGACGCTACTTCCACTAAAAGTGGCTAAAAAGTACTTGAGATAATTCTCTTCGAGAAGAGAAAAGGTATATATAGAGATGGTATCAGGAAAGAACGGAATTGACAATAAAAAAGCCAAACCAACATAGCCCCATTTCTTAGCTATTTCTACAGATTTTTTTTCTGACCATCCAATTACATTTATTGGTAATCTTCTTAGCAAATTAAGAATCTTATTAGAATTCTTTGAAGTATGACCTACCTTAAATGCAAAAAAACAACATATAGCCTCTCCAAAACTAGCTAAAACTATACAAAAACTAATCA
>CAYTEI010000008.1:0-3940 GCA_964436705.1 uncultured Thermococci archaeon | reverse complement strand
ATAATAATCTCTAAAAAATTGCGAATACCTAAATTTAATGGTGTAACCAGCACTAGGGCTAGAGGAGAAGGAAATAAAACCGCTACTAAGAAACCATATAAAACAACTATTAAAAGACCCGGCCAGCCTGTAGCCGATTCCATTAAAGCTTCAACACCTAAGGAAAATATCATCTTACTAGTTTTAGTAGAAAGTACATAAGAATGTTTTCCTTTAAATTATCTTTCAACACAGGAGGGTATTACACAAGAAATAGAAGATTATACTTCTGGATAAGAATTGAAATTATAACTATTCATTTGTCCTCTAAAAACATAAACCTCCACACCCTCTCTTTTCAGAAGTTGAACCATTCTTTTTTGTTTCTTACTTAAAGGACTTTCATTATACTTACACTCAACGAATGCGTATTGATCTTCAGGTTCCCATATCCTAGAATCAGAACTCGATATCCAAGAATCAAGAGTATGAGTATTACCTTTATCCACAAAAAAATCCGGGATACCTATAAAATTTCCCTTAATATCTTTTATAGTTTCGTATATCTCAGGCAATTTATTCTTAAAGGCTTTTTGGGATTTCTTATAACATTCTATACCGGATTTTTCGCAAATTTTAAGAAATAACTTCTCAAATCCTCTTCCCATATCCCCATTATTCAAAGCTTTCTTGCTATAATTAGAAAGCTGATCTTGATTATTAGATTTCAAATACTTCCATATCCTATTTTTAAGTATAAAATCAATTCCGTTACCGCCTATTGATGGAAAAAATGCCGAAATAGATGGATTAATATCTGATTTTTGTTTAATATTCTTAAAGTTCTTGGAATTAATAAACTTTTCAAATAGATCATCCATTATCCTGCTTCGAGTAACATCTGAGATAAAAGACCACCAATCCACGATTGAAATAGTGTTGGCATTAAAACCTTGATTCAAATTCCAATTAGAATACTCCTTCGGGTTCTTAAAGCTTTCTACATAGTAATCCGGAACTTTATAATCTTCATTAGGGAAATTTTGGATATTAAAGTAAATAAAATCCTTGAAATATTTATTTAATAAATTATCGACAATCCTCTGCCCTATCTTTTGTGTATACTTTTCAGAATGAGAACCGAAGGCCACAAACCCATTATCCGAATTTGCTATACCAATAAATCTAATCTCTTCTTTAGATTCAATATTTTCTTTATTCATAACTCATTACTATTATTTATCCAGAAACTTAAATGTTACTTAGGCAATATATCCATATCTGGTAGATAAACATTAAGTGGAAAGATCATCAATTTCCTCGTAATTTTCACCTAACTCTCTTAATCCTTCAAGTTCGGTTTTAATTATTTCATAGTGTCCTCTCTCCATGTAAGCTAGATATTTAGCTATCTTTGCCGGATCATCAGAGAAACGATCTTCCTTTTCATCCTCTTTCTTAAATTCCTCTGCTAGACCCTGATAATACCCTTCAGATTCTTTTTCAGATTTCATAGCCTGTTTTAGTAATTCCTGTACAGATTCTTCATTAAAATCAATTTTAGGAGCTGGTTTATCAGATTCCTCTGGAAGATTAGGGTCCTTATTTGGGAAATATGTACTGAAAAGATTTCTCAATATCTTTTCATGACCTAATTCCTCTTTCTCTAGACGAGTTAACTTTTTCTCCAGAAATTGAGGGATATCCTTCTTAGATAATTGTCCATAAACCCTTTGAGCTTCTTTTTCAGATTTTATACCACTTTCTAACAAATCTCTCATACTTTCTGCTTCATTATTTTTCATAGTATCTATTACCAAATAGAAATTAAAAATTATAAGATTTTCGTTGATCTTAGTAACTTGCTTGGTAACTTTTCAAAAAAACTTGCCAAAAGAGATATCCTCCGATCTAATCAGACACACCATAAAGGTGACTCATTACTCTTTCGATTTAGACACATAATTTTATAATGTTTTTTATTCTCTTTAAATTTGAGATATATATTAATCCTTATATTTATTTTTGGGATTCAATAAATCTTCATTATTATGATAATCATATTCATGGTTAAGTCTCAAAAGAATAAGTATTAAAAATTATCAAATAATATTTAATAAAAAGTATGTCCGAAAATATAGATATATTCAAGAGTATAATATTCAAGGTACCGACTTCAAAACAAGTATTTGGATTCATATTAGGATCAGGAGCAGTTTTTGGATTAATTATAAACCTAATATTATACTGGAGTTCTTCAACCGCTATCAATTTAACTAACTTTTTATTAATAGTTCTTGGAATTTTTATAATTCCAACATTATTCTCAGGAGAATTATTTTACCAATTCCTTCCCGAATTTAGAAGAAAATGGAGCTATTTCTTAACATTTTTTAATGAAATCGTAATTTTCTCCTTTGGAACAATCACTGCTTTCATCGGAAACAATGTTTTAGCTTGGAACATATTCTGGCTAGGAATTATTACAATTTTCTTAATTAGTCTTATCGCGTTATTAGCAACATTAGGATACCGTCATATGAAACGAATCAGTATATTAAGTTTAGTTCAACCGCTAATGATAACTGTTATATCCCAATCATATCTTAATGAATATTTTAATGTAACTATCTTCACATACCTCGAAAGGATGGGGGCTCTAATATTTGCTGGGATAATCCTACTACTAACATTTCTTGTATCAGAATACCTAATAGGTACTAATGTAAATGCATCAGCTCTTCAACTACTATCAGGACTTATACAGAAAAAACAAGAAGTTCTCGATTTAGGATACCCGGTGAAACCAGATGTACAAACTCTAGCCATCAAAAACGAACTTGAAGAAACACAAATTGCGGTACCTTGGATCCATCCAGGGCCCTTAGAAGGCTTTGGAGGGGGAAGAGCTTCAACCGATATAATCAATGAATTAAATAAAGACGGAACAGGATTCTTCTTTCATGTCCCCTCAACCCATAAATCAGACCCAGTCGATCCTGAAGACATTGAAAAAATTATTAATACTATCAATACACCACAAAAAATCCATAAAATCTCAAAAATGATAATGAAATCATATGAAAATTTAAAGTTGTACGGAAGAAGAATAGGAAATAAGAAAATAATATTTATAGATGCTGAGGATTATGGAGATTATGAAATCGAAGTTTTCAAAGAAATTTTAGATCTAAATGAGGTCATGTTGGTAGACCTTCATAATCATAAGAGACATAATGAGCCAAAAAATGAGTTAATATATGATACTAATGATGCATCGATATTTAGAGAAAATCTTCTTGATTTTATCAAAAATCTCGAAGATCTGAATCTATATGACTACAAGGCTGGATTCAGTGTTGAATCTAAAGGTATTCCTCAATTTGTTTTGATTGAGAAGGTAAAAAATCAAAAAACAATTATTTTTGGAACAGAAGGCAATGGTATTTCTGATGAAATGGAAACCATTCGTGAAAAAATCATTGATGAGTATGATGAGGTTTTACTTTTCACGACTGATACACATAGTAGCATACACAAAATGACGGCGAATAAACACATTGATATAAATGAAACTGAAAAATTAATTAAAAAATCAGAAGATAAATGTTCAAGCGCATCGATCGGATTTAATAATTCTAAATCAGAAACTATGAAACTTCTAAAAGATGATTACTTGGGTCTAACGTACAGTATCAACATAATAGCTAGATTAGTACCCTTAACTTTATTGATTCTATACTTATCATTAATACTTTGGATACTTTAACCAAAAAACCTATTTAAGGATTCAAACAAACCTTTCCACTGGAAAAAATAATTTCACCATTAAAATGTTATTAAATAAAGAGCGAGGATTGATTTATGGATAAAAATTATTTATTTGATTGCGAATTTTGTGAGCTCACTATTGAGGGTACTATGAAAGATTATGTAATAAATAGAGGAAAAGACCATCTTT
>CAYTEI010000007.1:15735-44703 GCA_964436705.1 uncultured Thermococci archaeon | reverse complement strand
ATGAAGAAGGATCTAAAGCACGTAAGATGATTGATGCAGGTGCTAAAGATCTAATAGAGAAACCTTTCAATGAAGGGGAATTAAAGGAATTACTCCAAAAATACATAAACTAACTAGTTGAATAATCATACCTCTTCTAATTCAGAATCTTCCTTCCTTCTTTCCAAAGCTCTTTTCTTCTGTTTTTTCATTTCTCTAACATCTATGGCCAGTTCTTCTCTTACCATCTCTCTTGCTCTATTTTTAGCTTTCTCAAGATTTTCTCTATCCTCAATCTCTATTGTGACTTTCCAACTAGTAGTCATAGGTTCGAATTCTTCTAATTGAATCTTTCTGCTTTCTTCATGACTGACTTCTTTAATCTCCATCTTATCATCATCAAGTTAGTTCTTAATGTTTATGAAAATTTTGATTAAAATAGATAATAGTTAACAGCATTAAACTTTTTAATTTAAAGTCAAAAAATAATTGTGATATTTTATGAAACCTAGATGTGAAAAATGCCAATCAGAACTCAAAGATGAAGAGGATGTTATACGCTTAGATCTAGTTGGCCTAGAAATTCTCAAAAAAAAGAAGAAGTCAGGAGAACTTCCTTACCATGCAGAAGCTTTTTATTTGTGTCAAGAATGTTTTGATGAAGTTTTTAAAGATTTCGAATTTAATGGAGAATGGTTTCAAAAACATAAGCCAAAAAATTTTGAGACCTAAATCTATCTAGAGAATATTTTTTTATAATAATCTATTATTTTAAATCATTTTTCTCAAATTTTTTAAATCTAAGTTCAATTTCAATTTTGTTTATTTTATACTATTATTCAATTGCCCAGAAAATATCCAATACAGATACGTAAAAGTAAATCATTGACCCATTAAATATTCATACCCATATATAACACTTTTGTTATTAAACATATAGGCAAAAGGTATATAAAACTACAAATGTTATTAGGTTTTAGTGGAAATATGAAATTACGATTCTCGATTCTTTTACCTTTTCTGATTGGAACTTTAATCCTATCTGGAGGATTTACTTATTGGGCTTCAAACCAACAAGGAGTAGTAGAAAGATCAGCAAGTTGGGAAAATGTTTCTGAAGGGGTAGAAATTGAGCCATATCACCGTGGTAACTTGTTAGTTTACGAAAGCGACGAGGTAATTTTAGGGGAGCCAAATGAGATAAAAGAAAACAGAAAACTTTTTTCCGTAAATGAAGAAAGTGAATTTAACGGAAATTATAATATAAGAATTTATTTAACTAACACTGGAGAAATTTCCGAGTATTTTCGTTATCTAATACTTGAAATAGGTGTTAGAGATGATGAAGATGATTACTTTAAAAAATATCTGACCTTAGAGAACGGTAAGGTAGAATTTAATGGTATAGAATCTGGAAACTTTAATGGCGAATCAACCGATATAATAATTTTAAACGGTTCTTACATTTTAAGAGAGGAAACAGACAAAGATTTGGAATTCGCAGGTGAAATAGAGGAAATTTCCGATTAATAAGTGGAAACATGCGTGAAAAAAAGAATAAGAGGATTATTGCTCTAATTCTTTTTATTATCTTAATTCTTATTCTATACAGTATGATTGATCTAAATAAGATTAATTGGCCTCCTTTCGCAACTGTTTCCTCTAATTCAATGAATCCAACTCTAGAAAAAGGGGACATTGTTTTTCTAAAGAGCTTTGAAAAAGAAAAACCCGAAGAAGGGGATATTGCAGCTATTATAACCCCAAAAAGATATCAGAAGAAATACAATTATCCTAAAAAGATCATTCATAGAATAAACAGAATAGAAAAAATCAATGGACAAGAATATTTTATCACCAAGGGAGATCGAAATAAGAATGAAGATTTGTTTAAAACCCCTGTTCATAACATTCAAGGAGTTTACTCCGGAATTAAAATTTCTTACTTAGGATATATATTTCTATTTTCCAGAAGTAATGTAGGTTTATTTTCTATACTTTTGTCTTCAGTTTTATCCTTGTAGTAGTAAGTAGTCAGTTTTTATTGGAAGAAAATAAAATAGAAAGAAAAACACGTCAGCTTAATGATATTAGATCAAGAATAAAAACTATTGAATCAAGATTAAAGCAAATAGAGAATAATAAAAATTTCGAAGACGAAGACAATGACAATGAAGAACTTTTTAATGAATTCTTAAAGAAAAGGAAAGAAGATTTAAAGTGAAAATAGTTAAAGCGAAGTTCTTAATCTGACTAATTAATTTATTATGAATTCTCTTAACTATTTTATTCAAAATACAAATTTCTAGTAAGTATTGAAAACAAAAATTCACGATTAAATGAAGAAAATATAAATATTAATAACTCTAATTATTTATTATAACTACTCAAATTTTCAAGTGAAATGATGTCAATCGTTGATAATTTGATTTGTTTCGATCCGGGGCAGAGGGGAATTTATAAAATTTATCCAGATTATGAAATGCGAAATCCGAATTTTACCAAAAAAGCGGCTAACATAGTGCTGAAAAACCTTGATAATGTTCTTATCATTGTTGGTTTTCCTCTTAACGGTAAAGGTATATCTGGTGAAACTGATGGCCCACCAGGAGCAGTTTTCTTACATAAGACGATTAGAGATCTTGGTGGAAATTCTAAGATACTCACTATCGCTTCTTACGAAGATGCCTTAAAAGATATGGTTGATGAAGTAATTACAATAAATGACTTAGAATCTACTCCCTCGCTTACTATATCAATCGAGACACCAGGTAGAAACGAATTCGGGTCCTTTGATATGAAGGGGAACTCGGTTGATTCTAGAGAAATAAGTAAAATTAATAAGGTTTTTAGTGAGTTAAATTGTCCTAAAATTTCCATTGGCGATGGAGGTAACGAGATAGGGATGGGGAACATTCAAGATTTAATTATTGAAAACATTGAAAAAGGGAAAAAGATCCGGTCAGAGGTAGAAACAGACCAGCTGGTAATTGGAGGAACATCTAATTGGGGGGCTTACGGTATATTAAGCCAAATATCTGTTCAAGTAAATGATATATTCGTTCCCAGTCCAAAAGAAGAAAAAAGCTTGCTTAAAAAATGTTTAAATAATGGATTAGTTGATGGTGTTACTAAAGAGCCTAGCATATCTGTTGATGGTTTACCTTTCTCAGTTCTTAAAAGCTTTTTAAAATTGTTAAGAGGTATTACACAAATGAGAATCTAAAGAGGTGATCTTTTTATGGAAACAAAAATGGATAATGGCAAGATCTTTGTTAGAATTGAAAGAGGAGAAGAAGTTCTAGATAAGCTCCAAGATCTAAGAAAGGACTACGGAATTAGTAATGGATTCTTCGAAGGGATTGGAGCAGTAGATAAAGTAAGAATAGGTCACTATAACGTAAGTAAACAAGAATACGACGAGAAAGAGTTCCAATCAGAATTTGAAGTTTCAAATTTTAAAGGGAATATTGGTCCTGATAAAATACATGCGCATATTACGTTAGCTGATAATAATTTTGAAACAATTGCTGGCCATTGTTCTTTTGCTAAAGTGTCTGGAACTTTCGAGTTAATAATATTCGTTTCAGACGAGCCAAAACTAAATCATAAATATGAAAGTGAAACAGGTTTAGATGTACTTGATCTTTCTGATTAATCTTCTTCTAATTTTTTTCCTCTATTAATTCCAAGTAGCTTTTTGTGAAGTATTCTTCTGCCCCAAATGATTCCAAGAGATTTTTTAAGAATGATTCAGTCTTCTTGTACTCCGAAGGATCGCATATCTTCTCTATTTCTACAAATTTTCCTATTTTCTTTACATTATCAATAGTAGCTGTTATCTCCATTCCTTCATAGATTTTTCTTTTTTTCTCAACTGTGACAGCCTCTTCGAATCCGAGTAGTTCCATCATTTGATAGATGCTATCTTCCTGGTTTCTTTGAAGTTCTGTTTGAACTTCAGGTCTAGATTTAGATTCACTGCTTATTATCGGGCCTTTATATGTTAAAAAATATTTTTTTACCGATCTACCTTCTCTGTTTTCCTCTCTAATTCTAAAGGCTTCACCAGTCACCTTAAAGTCTCTATTAGGATGGTCAAAATATATATCTACTTGTTCAACTGTTTTTCTATGATCAAAATTATTCTTAATATCATTTTTTAAATCTTGATTAGCACGAGCTTTTAATTCAACCTCAATCGGCATAATTTCCCTCTCTAAAATCTAATCTATTTTTTTAATAATTTTTTCACATAATAAAATTTACAAGATATCAGAACCTTAATTACTTTAAAATTCCTAAAAAAATAAGAGGAAGAAAAAAATAGGAAAATCAATGATAAAATTAAAATTACAATATAGATTTTAGATTTTCAAAAAGATGAATCTTAGATAATTTTTAAACTATCTTTTTCTTTTATAATAACCTAATTTTTAGGATATAATTATTGAATTTAATAATTATTAAAACCATTACCCTAAGAAATCTTTAGTTGGAAAAAACTTTTATATTTATGCCTTACATTAATCCATATGTATTTATAGAGGTGAAAAATTGGGAACTATTGAAGAATTCTTCAATTTTGAGGAATATGATACCAACATGAAGACAGAGATCATTGCTGGAGTCACTACATTTATGACTATGGCTTACATAATACTAGTAAACCCTATTATATTAAGTAATGCTTTTGGGGAACAAGCTATTCCTTCTTTAACCGTTGCCACAGGTCTTGCCGCAGGAGTTGCTACTTTGATAATGGGGTTCTGGGCTAAAAAGCCCTTCGCATTAGCTCCAGGCATGGGTCTTAATGCTTACTTTGCATTCACAGTAGTAATTGGAATGGGGCTTTCTTGGCAAACGGCTTTAGCAATAGTTTTCATTGAAGGTATAGTTTTCCTGATTCTTACTTGGACGGGCTTCAGGAACGCCGTTATCCGAGCCATACCAATGTCACAGAAAAATGCAATTGGTGCTGGAATTGGGCTATTTCTAACATTGATCGGTCTACAAGACGCTGGCTTAGTAGTACATGATCAAGCAACAGCTGTAGCTTTTAATACTGATTTAGGTATAGTAACTTTAGTAGCTCTAATTGGAATTGCAATAGCAGCGATATTAATGGTAAGAGAAGTACTTGGGGCTTTACTAATAGGGATAATTGTTTCAACTATAATTGCGATACCACTTGGAGTTACAAGCATCCCTGAACAAGTCTTCACAACTCCAACATTGAGTTATACTTTCGGTGAATTAACACAAGGTTTTTCAGCTGCGAACTTACTAACCTCATCGGCTGTAATAGCAGCTTTTTCAATGTTCATGGTCGATTTCTTTGATACTCTAGGCACTGTAACAGGATTAAGCGCTAAAGCCGGTTACCTAACTGATAGAGGCGGAATACAAGATGCTAAAAAAGTTCTTTCAACTGACGCTATAGGAACCTCCTTTGGGGCAATTTTAGGAACAAGTACTACAACAACTTACATAGAATCAGCAGCAGGAATAGGTGAAGGTGGAAGAACCGGATTCACAGCCGTCGTAACTGGAATACTGTTCTTATTATTCGGCGTAATTGCTTCCTCAATAGCTAAAATGGTACCTACGGCAGCTACCTCCTGTGCCTTAATTCTCGTCGGATTCCTAATGATGACTCAAATTAAGGAAATTGATTTCGAGAAATACACCGAAGGAATACCAGCTTTCTTTATACTCGCAGCAATACCACTAACATACAACATATCAGTTGGAATAGGAGCAGGATTCATTAGCTACGTTGTCATAAAAGCTTTCAACAACGAATGGGACGATATACATCCACTAATGTGGGTAGTAACAGCATTGTTCGTACTGTTCTTTTTAGCATACGGAGGAGTAATTTAAAAAAAAACTCAAAATTTTTTCTTTTTTTTAAACTTTTTTCCACATATCAAGACCATTCAACTATTCTAGTAACTCTTTGGGGACAAAAAATTTTTAATTCAAATCATGAACACTAATCCTGCTAAAAATTAAGACATCCAAAAGATTTATTTTATACTTTCTCTAAAACCTTATTAAAATAATAGTTTTTTAGAAGATGATAAAATGGCCATTTTTAATAAACTTAAAGAGACAAGTGCTTCTGAAATTAGAAAATTATTCGACCTAGCACAAGGTAAAGAAGGGGTTATATCGTTAGGAATAGGCGAACCTGATTTTGAAACTCCCGAAGTGGTGAAAGAAGCTGCAAAGAAAGCCATAGATGAGGGATACACTCATTATTCTCCAAATATTGGTAGGGAAGATCTAAGAAACGAAGTTCTTAAAAAAGTTAGGGAAAGAAACCAAATTGAAGCTGATTTAGAAAACATAATGATAACTGTAGGAGCTAATCAGGCATTCTTACTATCTCTCTCGACTTTTATTGAGGAAGGAGACGAAGTCTTAATTCCAAGTCCGGGATTCGTATCCTACGCCCCTTCGGTTAAGTTTGCTGGAGGAGAACCTGTTGAATACCCTCTCAAAGATGAAAATAACTTTCGACCGCAGATTAAAGATTTGAAAGATCTTGTAACAGAAGATACGGAAGCTATTTTCCTTAATTCTCCAAGCAATCCTACAGGGGCGGTACTGAGAAGAAAAGATATAGAGAAAATTGCCGACTTCATTATTGAACACGATCTTAAGGCAATTACAGACGAGATCTACGAGGACATAATATATGAGGAAGATCATGAAAGTCTTGCTTCAATAGACGAGATCTTCGATCAGGTCATTACTATAAATGGGTTTTCAAAGAACTTTGCCATGACAGGATGGAGACTAGGATACGTAGTAGCCCCAAAAGAAACGATTGATCTTATGGTAAGATTTCAGATGTACAATGCCACTTGCCCTCCAAACTTTTCCCAAAAAGCGGTTGCAGATGTTATGAATACATCTGAAGGTAGAAAAGCCATAAATCATATGGTAAATTCTTACGAAGAAAGAAGAAACCTAGTAATAGACAGGATAGAAGAAATGCCTAATATCGAATTGAAAAAGCCAGAAGGAGCATTTTATGCATTTCCTAATATTGAAAAAACTGGGATGTCTTCTAAAGAGTTTTCGGAAAGATTAATTGAGGAAGAAAAAGTTGTTATCGTACCTGGCAGTGCATTTGGCGAGCACGGAGAGGGGAATGTGAGGCTAAGTTATGCTACTGACTATGACCAAATCGAGAAAGCCATGAATAGAATGGAGAATTTTATAAATAACATCGACTAATAATCTTTCTTTTCTTTTTATTGGTGATTCTATGTCTAGAAAAGAGGATTTAGAGGATTTCCTAGATAATAGGGAAGATTTAGATGCTAAAATTCTTAATGAGGGTAATAAGGATATCAAAAGGTTTTATTCATTAGACAATTCAGCTTATAATGAAGGTTCTCTTTCAGGTAGAACTAAAGAGATGCTTGGTTTGGTTGCTTCCATGGTTCTTAGGTGTAATGATTGTATTGACTATCATATTATAAAGTGCTATGAAGAAGGGGTGACAAAAGAAGAATTCTATGAGGTTTTCAATATAGCTCTTATTATTGGGGGATCAATAGTTATACCGCATTTAAGACATGCTGTTAATACCTTAGATATTCTAAAAGAGTTAAAAGAGGAAAATAATGTAGATTTAGATATTTAAGAATAGTTTCTTATAATTAATTCGTTTATCTCTCCTCGGCCGGAGGCATCGCTATTTATGTGCCTTTTAGCAGGTACTTTTTCTATCAAGAAATCTTTTCCGTATAAGTCCTCGAAGAATGTATCGTTAGGGTTTTCATTTTGAGGATCAGAATTACTTAACATTAAATAAGCTCCTACCTTATCCATCTTTTCAAAGAACTTGGCTAGTCTTCTCTGATCACTTTCGTTGAAATCTTCTTTGGAGTAACTAGTGAAATTAGATGTACTATTTATCGGTCTGTAAGGAGGATCTAAGTATATAAAAGCTCCATTATCTATATACTTTTCAGATTTCTCAAAGTCCCCTTGAATTATCTTTGCACTGCTCAAAGAATCACTAACTTCTTTAAGATTCTCTTCATCGCAAATTGTTGGGTTCTTGTATTTACCCCATGGTACATTAAATTCTCCTTTTTTATTTTGTCTGAATAATCCATTAAAACAGGTTTTGTTTAAAAATATTAAAAATGCCGCTCTCTCAATCCAAGCTCCATTGTATTCATCGTAGTTAAATTCATTCATTTGCTCATTATACTTATCTCTCATATTATAATAAAATTGTTCTCGATCTTCATGATTCAAAGATAAATATTTTTCCTCATAATCTTTTAATTCCAGTAATAATTTATTCAAATCATTTTTAACTACTTTAAAACCAACTATTAGTTCTCTATTAATATCAAGTAGATACGCATTTTTTAAATTATAATTTCTTTCAAGAAAAAAGAACATAGCCCCTCCACCTAAAAAAGGTTCAACGTAATTAAACTCCTGATTTTTAATCATATCAGGTATTCGATCCTCTAAATCCTCAAGAAGTTGTCTTTTACCGCCTGCCCACTTCAAGAAAGGTTTCGCACTCATTTAGTCAACACCACCTAAACCTACAATAAGTAACTCATTTTAAAAGGATTATCAGTAATTAGAGAAAACATTTATACCTTAAATATTATTGGTAAAAGTTAATTTTAGTATCATTTCGCTCAAGCATTATAAAAAAGACAAATTTTTTTCAAACAAATCCAAAATTGAAACAGAAACAAGACGTTGATAAGAATTAAACAACTAGAAAAACTTATCCCAATAAACTGGTTACCAATTAAAAAAGTGATGTTCCAGCTAAGTTATTAGGAGTTTTTATACCAAAAAAATTCATAATCGTTGGGGCAATATCGAATATCGATGGAAGGTCTTTATCCAATGGATAATCTTCTGATCTTTGTAATCTTAATTCTTCAATTTTTGAAACCTGCATATCCTCACCATTAAATATTATTGGTACATCCATTACTCTATCGACATTTGAACCATGCATACCCTTGACTTGTCTTTCAGAGTTAACAGATGGTTTTTCCACAGTATCAAAATAATTATGGAACCAGTACCCATCTCTTGAACTTATTATTAAATCACCACTCCTTGGTGTGTCTAAATAAGGTAACTCTTCTCTTTTGTAGACGTTTCTAACCCCTTTCTTCTTCTTCAGAATTTCCATTCCCTTTATTTTCTTCTGTTCAAATTTATCTTGATTTTTTCTTAAAAATATGTGAGAACCTCCACCAGGGGAAATCCTTTGAACCTTTATATTTCTACTTTCTAGAATCATCTCAGGGTTAATCATTGTATCCACAGGTTTCAGACCATGATCGGAAGCAATTACTAGATTATAATCTTGTTTTTTCAAAAATTCAGAAAGTTCTCTTATATTTTTATCGAGTTCCTTGGAAACTTTTTTGGCTTCCTCACTACCTGGCCCAGCTTCATGACCAATCGCATCTATTGAACATAGATGGATGAGTAGTAATTCAGGATCGTAACTTTCAGAAATATATTTAGCAGAATTTATTACCCATTTATCTTTTTCTATGTTTCTACCGTGTTCATAGAAAAGATCGTTTTTAAAAAAAGGTGGAAAAATTCTCATATCTGTACCTGAAAATGGAGGCATCATATAGGCTGAAACGGAAGCCGTTGAAATATCTGATTCTCTAAAATAGTCTACGAGTAATTTGGATCTGATGTGTTTATTCGGATTTAAGACAACATCATCTTCAAAAAAGTTTGTTTTTTCCTTGCTTATCCTATCATAGTATCCATTTTCAACTACACCATGGTATTTCGGGTACATCCCGGTCAACATTGTCGTATGTACGCTGTCAGTTAGTGATGGAAATATAGTTCTCATTCTAGCTTTATATCCCTCTTCTCCAACTCTTTGAAGATATTTCATGTTATCTAAATTATATAGTCCATTACCGTCGATTGAGATTAAAGCTAGTTTCATGCAAAAATGTTATAGGAGTCACTCAATAAAAGAATATGGTATGTCAAGGCAAAAACTATTCGCAGAAGAAATAAACAAGATTATTAAAGATGCTCTTAATTCAGATTTTAAGCAGTTCAGAAAGTTAATTAAAGAAATTAAAGGCATACATAGACAAGAAAGAGATAAAGGTCTTATTGATAATAAAACGATAACAAATCACGGCTTGATCAGGATCAAAGATTTTTCAGATCATGATAACATTATCGTTGTCGGAGACCTACATGGAGACCTTGAAAGCTTAGAGTACATTCTAAAGCAAGATAAGAACTCTAGATTTATCTTCTTAGGAGATTATGGGGACCGTGGCGAGAAATCAGTCGAGGTACTTCTCTCTATAATGAAGCTAAAGACATTGCATCCAAAAAAGATAATGCTTTTAAGAGGTAACCATGAATTTCCGCCTGATTTATCAGTTTCACCATTCGATATGCCTAAATATTTAAAGAGAAAGTATGGAAAAAGTTGGAATGAAGGCTACAAAATTCTGATAGAACTTTACGATTCTCTCTACCATGCTGCAATTTTTGATGGAAAATATGTATTTTTACATGGTGGAATACCTCCTAAAGCTAATTCAATAGAGGATATGGCTTTAGCTAGGGAGAAACATCCGGATGAAAGCTTATTAGAGGATATAATTTGGAGCGATCCGAGAGATATTAAGGGAACTAAAACTTCTATACGTGGTGCTGGTAAAATATTTGGTAAAGATGTTACTGAAAGCTTCTTAAAGTTAACAGATACGAAATTATTAATTCGAGGTCATGAAGCTTGCAATGGTTTAAAAAAATTCCATGATGGGTTAGGTATCACGGTATTCTCTCGAAAAGGATCGCCTTATCATAACTCCAAAGCAGGCTACTTACGATTAAACGGTAGTTCTAATGCTCAAAAGATAATTCAAAACTCTGAAACTTTTTAAAGTCAACATTTTTTAGAGGAAAAATGATGAATTGGAACAACGAGATCAAGATACTTGGACACCGTGGATATATGTCAAAGTTTCCAGAAAACTCTATTCAAGCATTTAAAGAAGCTTTAAAAGATGGAGCAGAAGGTTTAGAATTAGACGTTTGGCTTACTCAAGATAATGAAGTAATAGTAATGCACGATGATACTATTAATAGAACCACTGATCTTAAGGGAAAACAAAAACATATGGCTCTTGAAGAGCTTAAGAAGGCAGATTTAGGATCTGGTGAAAGAATCCCGACCCTTCAACAAGTACTACGAAGATTTCCTGATGCGATAATTAATATAGAAATTAAAGATCCTGATGCTGTAGAAAAAACTTTAAAGATAATTGATGAGTTAAATGCAGAAGAAAGAATACTTATTTCCTCATTTAATAGAGAAATACTTCTTGAGACTAGAAAATTTAATAAAAATATTAAAATCGGTTTTTTAGTAGCTAATTTTTTAAATTTAGCATTTATACCAAGCTTGGATAGTGAAATAGATTTATACTCTATTAATCTGCCGATGGAATGGGTTTACTTATCATTAGGTGTTTTCAAAAAAATTTTACAATGGATCAAAAACATGGGGATTAAAATTGCCCTTTGGACCAAAGATGACGAATTATATTACAAAGAAAATAATCTGAATAAACTCCTAGGATTATTCGACATTTTAATCTCAAATAACATTAAAAAAACTAATTCCTATATCAAAGGATTAAGAATGAAAAATAAGTAAGAATATAGTTATTTAATGATTAATTTAGTTAGTCTCCAGAAATAATACCTCCTATTGCTCCACCTATCGCCCCTAATATTGCTTGATATATAGAGATTGTTATAGTCATTAATCCGAACCCGCCACCAATCAATGCTCCGATTATTGGTATATTCCCTAGTAATCCGCTGAAGATCCCTAATGTCACTAGAAGCAAAACCAACACTATTGATCCCAAAATTCCTGATACAAACCCAATTACCATCCCAGATATTGCTCCTCTGTTTAACAAAGCCCCGGCCACAATACCGCCTATTATAGGGCCAAAAATAGACAAAGGTTGAAGAACAATCATTACGATAAATCCTACTAAAGCTGCCGTAAAAAAGCCCATCTTCCCTCTATTATCAACAAGAAGAATAATTTAAAAAAGTTAAGGATAGAATGATAACACTGGTTTTTATAAAGCAAATATAATAAATTAATTTGAGAATTATTAATTAAAGATCTTATTTTCCTCATTCTGCAACAATAAACATTTAAACTCTAAATAAAGAATCTCATGAGTTCTAATTATGCCATAACTATATATTTTAAAAATACGAGGCAATACTTTATAATTTCAATGGTTCTAAGATTTTACCTTTTAATTTATTTAAAAAAAAGAAAAAAAGGTTCTAAAAAGATTAATCTTTGATTTTTTCCTCTTCAATCACTGGCTCTTCGACAAATGAAGGTTCATCAACTTCCCCTTCTTCTGGGGTTTCACCATAAGCTTCTTTGTAAATTTCCTTCAATTCATCTAAGCGTGGTTTTCGAGGATTCGCAGGAGTACACTGATCGTTGAATGCTATTTTAACCATTTTGTCCATTTTCTCTTCGAAATCTTTCCAGTCGATTCCAGCCTCCGAAACAGTTAATGGCATGTCGAGTTCTTCCATTAGATCTTCAACGGCATTAATTAAGCTTTCAACACCTTCATCAGTTGTATTCGCATCTAATCCTAGCTTTCTGGCAATCTCCGCATATTTTTCATCGGCTTTATGATATTCGTAGTTTGGATAGCTTGCTAACTTAGTAGGTTTCTGAGAATTATACCTTATTACGTAAGGCATCAGTATACCGTTAGCTAGTCCGTGCGGTAACTCAAATTCACCACCCATTATGTGGGCTAAACTATGATTTATCCCTAAAAAAGCATTAGTAAACGCTATTCCTGCCAAACTAGATGCATAATGCATTTTCTCTCTAGCTACTTTGTTTTTTGAACCATCCTTGTAGGCTTTAGGTAGATATTCAAACACTAGTTCTACATAAGCTTCAACTGCATGGGTGAGAACATCTATCCCTGTGTTTGCTGTTACTTCAGGAGGCATTGTTAATGTTAGGTCAGGATCTATTATGGCCATGTCAGGAGTTAGCTCATAAGAGCTTAATGGATATTTTATATGGTCTTCACTTTCTTTATCAGTAATTACAGCAAATGAAGTCACTTCTGAACCTGTTCCGCTCGTTGTCGGTATTGCTATGAAATCTGCTTTTTCCCCAAGGTCATCAAATTCATAAGATCGTTTCTTAATATCTAAAAACCTTAGTTTTAAGTCTCTAAAACTTGCTTCTGGATGTTCATAAAACAACCACATACCTTTAGCCGCATCTATTGAGGATCCTCCGCCTAAAGCTATTATTTTATCCGCTTCAAGGTCTTCTAACATTTCTTTACCTTTCATTACTGTTTTAACAGACGGATCAGGTTCTACTCCTTCAAAAACATCATATTCAATACCAGCTTTTTCCAATTGTTTGATTACTTTATCAACGTATCCCAAATCCTTCATTACCTCGTCAGTTATAATTGCTGCTCTTTCCCCTTCCACATCACTCAATTTCCCCAGAGAACCTGACTTAAAATATATCTCTGGCGGAATTTTTAGCCATTGAGTCTCTGTTTTACGATCAGCAACTGTTTTTACATTATATAGATGTTCCACTGAAATATTGTCACTTGAAATGTTTCCCCCGTATGATCCACAGCCCAAAGTCATCGATGGTACTAAGTTGTTGTATAATCCACCAGGTCCACCTAGAGCCGAAGGAGAATTCACAATTATTCTACTTACCGGTAGTCTTGTTCCGAATTCATCAACTATTTCATCATCGTTTGAATGAATAGCTGCAGAGTGGCCTAAACCTCCAAACTCAACTAGATCTACTGATGTTTGTATACCTTCTTCCTGATTCTCTACCTCATAAAATCCTAATACAGGACTTAACTTTTCAGCAGAGAGCGGATATTCAGGACCAACACCATCAAGTGGAGCTACTAATAACTGAGTGTCTTCAGGAACGTTTATACCAGATTCCTCAGCGATTAATGTAGCAGGTTGTCCAACAACGTCTACACTTACACTACAGGTGTTCGAACTAGGATCCTTATCTATAACTACGTTTTCTACTTTCTCTTTTTCATCTTCGTCTAGGAAATACGCGTGATGCTCTTTAAGTAATTCTTTTCCTTCCTGAGCGATTTCTTTATCAAGAATTATAGCTTGTTCTGAAGAACAGATTGTTCCATTATCGAAAGTTTTCCCCATAACTATATCATTTATGGCTTTTTTTACATCATAAGACTTTTCTACATAAGCTGGACAGTTCCCTGGCCCCACTCCTATCGCAGGTGTTCCAGAACTGTAAGCTGCTTTGACCATGCTAGATCCACCAGTTGCTAAAATAAGATCTACTTCTTCATGTTCCATTAAAGAACTTGTAGCTTCCAATGATGGTTTTTCAATCCATTTTATACAACCTTCAGGTGCACCAGCCTCAACTGCAGCTTCATGTAACAATTCAGCTGTTTTTGCACTACATTCTTGAGCTCTTGGATGAAATGCAAATACAATTGAATTTCCGGCTTTGAGCGATATCAATGCTTTATAAATCGTAGTAGATGTAGGGTTCGTTACAGGCGTTATACCCGCTACAACCCCAATCGGTTCTGCAATATCCACTTTTCCCTTTTCTTCATCTTTATTTATAACTCCAATAGTTTTTTTATCCTTGATACTGTCGTAAACATATTCTGCAGTGTATAGATTTTTTGTTACTTTATCCTCATATATCCCTAATTCAGTATCTTCCACTGCTAGTTCTGCTAGCTCCATATGATTATCAACAGCTGATAAAGCCATTTCTTCTACTATTTCGTCAATTTTGCTCTGATCGAAATCGCTTAATTTTTTCTGGGCTCTATTAGCTTCTTCAACTAAATCTCCAATCATATTTTGAACTTCTGCCTCTTTATTTTCATCTTGTTTAGACATTTTATCTCCTCTGATTCCATTCTATAAGACAATTTGTTAGTGTATATACTTACCGCATAGTGACAAATGTTAATAATAATCAGTAATATCTAACATATATACCCAAAGAAAATAGACTAACACATCTCCAATTTCCAACTTACCCAATATGTGCATACCCTAAAAAAATATCGAATTATTATACAATATCCTAAAGCAGAAATAGCAATAAAAAATCTAAAACAACATACTCGCAAATCAACAAAGATAAAGAACTCTTAATCAATCAAAACTAAACTAGACCCTTATGGATTAATATAATAATAAAAACTATAGATCCAGAAAAAATTAAATTAAAAGAATAATCTAAAAATTCTTTTTCACTACAGATCCAGGATCTATTTTAACATTACTCCCGATCTTCCTTCCAGGAAAAATAGTAGCGTTGATACCAGTTTTAACCCCATCACCCATTACTACACCAAATTTTCTTCTTTTCGTATCCATGAACTCCCCTTTAATCTTCATTTTAATATTATCTTTATCATGTCTTAGATTTGCAACATTTGTTCCAGCTCCCAAATTACAGTTCTCTCCTATAATAGAATCGCCCACGTAGCTAAGATGGGGAACATTACTACCATCCATAATAATAGAGTTTTTGATTTCCACAGATGACCCGACATGACAATTGTCACCTATTGACGTGAAAGGCCTTATATATGCATTAGGACCTAACTTACAGTTCTCCCCTACCAAGACTGGGCCCTCTATGTAAGTACCGCCTTTGATCACCGTACCTTCGCCTATTTGAACTGTGCCCTTTATTGTCACATTGTCTTCAACTTTCTTTTCTTCCCTTAATTCCTCTATTTCACTTGCCAATAACTCGTTTAAATCAAGTAAATTCCACGGTCTACCAACATCACTCCAATAACCATCATAATTGATATAGCCAACATTTTGTTCCTCTAACATAATCTCCAGAGTATCGGTGATCTCATATTCTCCCCTTTCGGATTTTTCAGTCCTTTCTATGTAGTCGAAAATCTTTGGTTCGAACATATAGATTCCAAGGTTAGCATAACCCGATATTGGTTCTTCCGGTTTTTCTTTAATGTTCTGAACCAAATTATTATCGACATTGACTGCTCCAAAGCTGCTTAAGTCCTCCATTTTTTTAAGAGCCATAGTTGCGCTTTCTTTCTCTGAATGGCTATTAGCTATTTTTGAAACCATTTTTTCCTGAATATATGTATCCCCATAAAGTGTGAGAAATTTTCTTTTAATTTTATCCTTAGCCAGGCCAATTGCTTTTGCTGTACCGTTAATTTTATTTTGTTCAATATAATTTATCTTTTTATCTCTGTAGCTTCTGCCAAAATAATTTTTAATCTTATCTTTTTGATAACCAACAGTTACGTAGTATTCATTGATGAATTCATAAGATTTTTCTAGAACATGTTCTAATAATGGTTTATTTGCGGCAGGAAGCATAACTTTAGGTTTTTTAGAGGTTAATGGTCTCATCCGAGTCCCTTCACCAGCCCCTAATATTAAACAATCAGGTTTCACATTTATTCCTCCAAATTATTATACTTTAGATCTTTCAATAATGAAATGCTATTTTTGTTAATAAAAGTTGATTAATAAAGATTTTTAGGCAAATTATAAAGAATTTCTTATTTCTGGACATTATATAGATTATATAGTCTATATATAACTATATATCCTATATATATTAATTACATAATCTATATAAGGGGTTATCAAAAATTAAATCACGGGTGAAAAAATGAGAACCACAAAAGTAAAGCAAATCTCGGCTATACTGATTGTCGGCATCTTGGCCTTTTCAGTAATTTTTGTCGGATGTACAAGCAATCAAAAACAAAATAATGAAGAATTATCGGGTGAAATAATTATTGACGGAAGTAGTACCGTTTATCCAGTATCACAAGCAATGGCGGAAGAATTCAAAAAAGAAAATTCAGATGTGATTGTCTCAGTTTCCTCATCGGGAACAGGAGGAGGATTTCAAAAATTCGTAGAAGGAGAAACAGATATAAACGATGCTAGTAGACCTATTAAAGAATCTGAAGCTCAAAATGCTAAAGACAATGATATAGAATATGTTGGATTTAAAATTGCTTCAGATGGAGTAACTGTTGTAACCAAAGCAGATGCTAATTGGTACGAGTCAATGTCCAAAGAACAATTGGCAGAAATTTGGGGGCCTGAAGATCCTCCCGAAAGTTGGAACGAGGTGAAACCAGACTGGCCTAATGAAGAAATAGATCTTTACGGACCAACAAGCGCATCAGGAACCTTTGATTTCTTCACAGAAAATGTAGTAGGAGAGGAAGACGCTAGTAGAACAGATTACCAACCGACTGAAGACGATAACTTTATTATAGAAGGTGTTAAGGATTCTAAATACGCGATGGGTTATCTAGGATACGCTTTTTATAGCCAAAATAAGAAAACCGTAAGGGCTGTTCCAGTTAATGGAGTTGAACCGTCCGTGAAAACTATTTCATCAGGTGAATACCTACTCTCCAGACCATTGTTCATATACGTCAACATAGATAAACTGAAAAACAAACCAGCACTACAGGAATTCGTAAAATTCTACTTAGAAAAATCTGAAAGCCAAATAATAAGCCAAGTAGGATATGTACCATCAACTGAAGAAGTAGTCCAAGAACAAATAGATAGATATGATAAGGCTTTAAATGATGATTACGAATTGAATTATGGTTCTACCTTTGGAATCAATTTCACAGATTAATATTTTAAAGTGGAAAAATTTTTATTTTTCGTATCTTTTCTTTCTTTAAATCGAAATGAGGTATGAGAGGTATGAGTGAAAAATTGAAAGATAATAATAACAGTGTTAAAGGATTCAAAAATTACATTATTAGGTCAATATTATTTATATGTGCATCGATATCTCTTATAACAACGCTTCTTATAATAGGAACTTTAATTGTTGATTCAGTTAGCTTTTTCAGTGAAGTTCCTATTTTTAAATTCTTAACGGGGACAAATTGGAACCCAGCTATGAAACCATACAGTTTTGGTGTTTTGCCATTAATCTGGGGTACATTAATGATTACAGGTATATCGGCTCTTGTATCAATGCCTTTGGGGATAGGAACTGCAATTTATTTGAGCGAATACGCCGATAAAAGAATTAGAAAGACAGTTAAACCTTTACTTGAAATTTTAGCCGGAATACCTACTGTAGTATACGGTTTCTTCGCTTTAACATTTATAACTCCAATAATTAAAGCTATTTTTCCTGAAACAAGTATATATAATGCTCTTAGTGGTGGAATAGTTGTTGGAATAATGACATTACCAATGGTTTCAAGTCTTAGTGAGGATGCCATGAGCTCTGTTCCGGAATCATTGAAGAATGGCGGATACGCTCTTGGCGCTACAAAATTCGAGGTAACATCCAATATCGTTATTCCAGCCTCCATCTCTGGAATCGTTTCTTCATTCATACTTGCACTTTCAAGAGCCATCGGTGAAACAATGGCTGTTACTATTGCAGCGGGAAGACTCTCACAAATGACTTTAAATCCCTTAAAATCTATAGAAACTATGACTGCAGCAATGGTAGAGGTAGCTCAGGGAGATATTGCTGCCGATGCATTAGCTTATAAAAGTCTTTTCGCAATTGGTCTAATTTTGTTCATTATGACATTAGGGATGAATATGTTCGGTCAATGGATTAGATCAAGGTATAGGGAGGAATACAGATGAAAGATGAAAGAAAATTTATCCAGTTAAAGGGAAAAATCTTTAAATTTATTATAGCAGTGGCCACATTTATTGGAATAGCTTCATTAATAATATTGCTTTATTCAGTATTTATTGACACTATTGGTTGGTTAGATCTTCAGTTCATAACAAGCGCTCCTTCCAGATTTCCTGAGAAAGCTGGAATATATCCAGCATTAGTGGGTTCAATATTCTTAATAGGATTAGTAGCATTGTTTTCATTTCCATTGGGGGTTGGAACAGCTATATATTTAGAAGAATACGGTAAGGATTCCCGTATAAAAAATATTATTGAAACAAATATATCTAATCTTGCAGCTGTCCCTTCCGTTGTTTATGGATTACTCGGATTAGCATTGTTTTATAGATTTTTTAGCTTTGGAAGAAGTCTTTTAACTGGTGCATTAACACTTACCTTATTAATATTACCTATAACTATAGTTTCAGCTCAGGAGGCTATAAGATCAGTACCTGATTCATTAAGGGACGCTTCCTACGGTATGGGGGCTACAACTTGGCAAACTATAAGAAACGTGGTATTACCGGAAGCCATACCCGGGATAATGACTGGAACAATTCTATCATTGTCTAGAGCCATAGGTGAAACTGCTCCATTAATAATGATCGGAGCAGCAACTTCTATGTATAGCCCACCAGATGGACTGTTAAGTCTGTTCAGTGCTATGCCAATACAAATCTACGCATGGGTAGGTCAACCACAGCAAGCTTTCCAACAAGGAGTAGCAGCAGCTGGCATAACTGTATTATTAATCGTTCTTCTTTCAATGAATTCAATAGCAATATACATTAGAAACAAATATTCAAGGTGATTTATATGGAAAAAACCAGATTAACAGATGTAAAAGATGATGAAAAAGTAATTGACTCTCCCTATATAGAATCTATATCGAATCCAATCCTAAAAATGAAAGATCTTAACGTTTGGTACAACGAAGATCATGCATTGAAAGATATTTCCTTCGATATACCTGAAAAGAAAGTAACTGCCGTAATAGGTCCCAGTGGATGTGGTAAGTCAACTTTTATCAGATCTATTAATAGAATGAACGATAGGATAGCTGATTCAAAAATAGATGGAAAAATACTATACAAAGGAAATCCAATTTATGAAGAAAATATTGATACAGCAGCTTTAAGAAGGCAAATTGGGATGGTTTTTCAGAAGCCCAACCCATTTCCCAAATCTATCTATGAGAATGTGGCTTATGGACCAAAAATACATGGTAATAAAAGCAAAGATGAGTTAGATGACATTGTAGAGAAAAGTTTGAAAAGAGCTGCTTTGTGGGACGAAGTAAAGGATAGACTCGATAGCCATGCAATGGACCTTAGTGGAGGTCAACAGCAAAGACTATGTATAGCAAGAGCCTTAGCTGTAGAACCTAACGTTATTCTCATGGATGAACCCGCCTCAGCTCTAGATCCTATTGCCATGTCAAAAATAGAAGACCTAATTTTTGAATTAAAAGAAAATTATTCGGTTGTAATTGTAACACATAATATGCAACAGGCTGCTAGGGTGAGCGATTATACAGCATTCCTTTATCTTGGGGAATTGGTGGAGTTCTCGGAAACTGATAAACTATTTGAGAACCCTAATAAAGACATGACTGAAGAGTATATAACTGGAAGATTTGGATGATTAAAAGAGGTTTTGTAAAATGAATAATAATGTTGAGCATAGAAAATCCTTTGATAATGCTCTGGAACTTGTTGAGAAAGATGTATTAGAGATGACAGAAATAGCAGAAAGATCGATCGGCGAAGCTGTGGATATCATGGAGAATTTCAGTGAAAAAACCTTTGATAAGGTTCTTAATGCAGAAAACCAAACTAATGAGTTGAATCTCGATGTAGAAAAAACTTGTTTAAAAATAGTTGCTCTTCATCAACCTGTTGCCAGAGATTTAAGATTTGTAGCTTCTATGATGAAAATAGCTGATATGTTTGAAAGAATCTGTGATCTTAGTGCGAAAATTGCTAAGATCGCTAGAGATAATAAAGATCAGCCCCTAATAAAGCCTTTAGAAGATACTAGAACAATGATTGATAATATTTCCGAAATGATGGAGCTGGTTAGAGATTCTATAAAGACAAAAGAGGTTGAGGTACTCAAGAATTTATCAGATCTTGACGATAAAGTAGATGAATTTTTCAAAGATATTCGTCAAGAACTAATGGATCTTATGATAGAGGACCCAGAAATTATTTCTGAGGCTTCTGATCTTCTTTATGTTGCACGTTATATTGAAAGGATCGGGGATATCGTATGTAAGATTGGATCAAGAATGATTTACCAAGTAAAAGGTGATAGAGTAAGAATAAAGTAGTTTTCATTTTTTTTCTATTAGCTTGGCATCTCTAACTTGGAAAGACCCTCTATAATTAGTTTTGTCCCATTTCCTTTTCGATTCAAGAATTTTAACTTTCTTATTGAATATTGGACCATCTAATACTGTTGTTTCAAATTCCCCACCTTCACCTGCAATATGAACTTTATATTCCTTATTCAATTCCTTTAAGTCTTCTAAAAGATCATAATTTAGTTTCTTTCCTAAGTAAGTCTTATCAAATCCATAAGCGGCTAATCCTGATATTATAACTTTAAAATCTGCTTTTATTATTTCTTGAAGAAGATCCCTAGGATCTTTTTTCCATAAAGGGTTATACAACTCTAAATCTAGATCTTTGCAGAGTTTATCTATCCTTTCTTGTTGATACTCACTTTCAACGGCTCCTGCAATCAAACCATCAACATCCAATTCTCTAACAACATTTTTTAAATCCTTAATTTCTTTTTCTTTGCCATTATGGGCTTTTGCTTTAAATAAAGGGATTCCAATAGACTCAGCTTGCAATTCAGTTAAATGTATATTCGGTAAATGATACATATAGCTCTGTTCTTTACCAACCATCGTTATCAGCTTTTCCACATTTTTATTATCTTGAAGAGCCTTATATAAAGCAAAAGTACTATCTTTGCCACCAGAAAACAATGAAGCATATCTCTTTTCAGTACCTCCCACCTTTACACCTTCAACTCTATCAATGATAGTTAACGATATAAAAATGATCATTACACCAGAAAACCCTAGATTATTTTCCTTACCTTAATTTAAAAAGAAATTATAATATTTAGCTAAAATACTTTATTTGGAGTGAAATAATAGTAGAAATAATTTAGTTAAATTTTGTTATAATAAGACTTTTATAAGATATCAATCTGATAAATACCTGTTTAGGTCTTATTTGATATTTCTACACAGTAAAGAACTTACCGATATTCTTTTAAGATACAAATCCAGTAAATAAAATAGTGATCCCATGAGTATGAATTCGTTCTTTGATCCTAAATCAATTGCGGTAATAGGAGCCTCAAATGATCCTAAAAAATTAGGATACGAGGTTTTTAAAAATTTAAATGATTTCAAAGGAGAAAAATACCCTATAAATGTAAAAGAAGATGAGGTCATGGGGAAAAAAGCATTTGATAGTGTAAGAAAGGTAGATGAAGAAATTGATTTAGCAATTGTCATAGTACCAGCAAAACATACCCCAGAAACAATGGAAGAACTTGGAGAGAAGGGTGTAAAAGCAGCCGTCATAATTACAGGAGGATTTAAAGAAGCCGGCAGAGAAGAGCTTGAACAAGAAGTATTAGATATCGCAAAAGAGAATGATATAAGAATAATAGGTCCAAACTGCGTAGGAATAAAAAATACACATAATAATATTAATGGAACCTTTATTAAAGAAGCAAAAGAAGGTGATATTGCTTTTATATCACAAAGCGGTGCTTTAGGAGCGGCAATGATATATAAAACAGTTGATCAAAACATTGGGCTCTCTAAATTTATAAGCGTTGGAAACATGGCAGACGTAGACGTTGCCGACTTACTAGAATACTTAGATAACGATGAAGACACAGAAGCGATCACCTTATACATTGAAGGGATCACCGACGGAAAGAAATTCCTAGAAGCCGCTAAAAGTTGTTCAAAGCCAATTATTGCATTAAAAGGCGGTAAAAGTGAAGCAGGATCTAAAGCTACCTCTTCCCATACAGGATCACTGGCAGGGAGCCATGAAGTCTACGAAGCAGCTTTCAAACAATCCGGGATAATTACTGCAAGAAATTTTGACGAAATGTTTGCAATGGCTCGAGGATTCAGCCAACCACTCCCTCAGGGAAAAAACGTAGCCATTCTAACCAATGCAGGCGGAGGAGGGGTATTAGTAAGCGACAAAATCGATGAACTTGGTTTAAAACTTACAGATTTAGAAGAAAGAACTATAAAGAATTTAGAAGAGGTTCTACCTCCTATGGCTGCTGTTACGAATCCAGTGGACACGATTGCTTCTGCCAGAGGCGAAGACTATCAAGAATCGGCAAAAATCTTGTTCAAAGATAAAAACGTTGATATAATAATTGTCGTGTGTGTTGTCCCAACTTTCGCCGGAATGAAACGAGATGAACACGCTGAAGGTATTATAAACGCGGTTAATCAAAAAGGAGATAAACCTGTAGTAACTGCTTACCTTGCCGGAGAAGTCTCTGAAGAAGCTAGCACAATGTTGGAAAAAGAAGGGATCCCCAACTTTAAATCTTTAGATCAAGCAGCTTTAGCTGCTTATGCTCTTTATAAATACTCAAATAAATAAACAGTTTTGAGGTTTTTAATATGGTTAAAGGAGAGAAAGGAGATAAAAAATTACTTTTAGGAAATGAAGCTATCGCAAGAGGGGCAATTGAAGGGGGTTTGCAAGCAATAGCTGCTTATCCAGGTACACCCTCCAGTGAAATACCAGATACCCTAAGAAAATACTCAGACCACTTTGGATATTACATGGAATACGCAACAAATGAAAAAACCGCTTTAGAAACTGCTATGAGTGCCAGTTGGTCAGGATTAAGATCCATGGCCGTCATGAAACACGTCGGATTAAACGTTGCCTCCGACTCCTTCATGTCTTTAGCTCACACCGGAGTAAAAGGCGGATTAGTATTAACAGTAGCCGACGATCCAAGCATGTGGAGTTCTCAAAACGAGCAAGACACAAGAAACTATGCAAAATTTGCAAATGTTCCATTACTCGATCCTTCTAGCCCACAAGAAGCTAAAGAAATGGCGAATTATGCTTTCAAACTAAGTGAAAAAGTAGAATTGCCAGTGATTCTGAGACCCACCACTAGAATCTCTCATACAAGAGGTGACGTAGAGTTCAGTGATGTTCCAGAGATCGATTACGAAGGTAACTTCGAGAAAAATACAAAAAGATGGGTAACAACACCAGCAAATGCTAGAAAACTCAAACCGAAGCTCCTCAAAAGAAAAGAAGAAGCAAGAAATATATTTGAAGAATCAGATTATAATTGGGTTGAGGGCGATTCTAAAAGCGATGTGGGCGTAATCGCATCAGGAATATCTTATGACTACGTAAAAGAAGCCTTAGGATGGATGCAAGATGAAGTAAAACTATTAAAACTTGGAACTCCTTACCCACTGCCGAAAGAAAGAATTGCTAAGTATCTTAAAAACATTGAAAAAGTGTTAATAGTCGAAGAATTAGATCCGATAGTTGAAGAAGCAATCAGGATCCTAGTACAGAGGAGAGACATCGATATAGAAATATCCGGAAAAATGAATGATATAGTACCTATGAATTACGAGATGTCAACGAAAAGAGCTGCTAAATCATTATCTAAGTATTTAGATACCAAAACACCAATAGATTTCGAAGATCTAAAGGAAAAACACGAGAAAATCAATGAACTATTAGTTCCAAGACCCCCTGAACTCTGTCCAGGATGTCCGCATGATAGTGTTTTCCGTGCTATGAAGAATGTACTAGGAGACGATGCAATATACCCGAGTGACATCGGATGTTACACTCTAGGAGTTAATGAGCCATTAAATGCGGTTGACACAACATTTGCTATGGGTGGGAGTACCGGATTTGCATCAGGAATGCCTAACTTCAACGATAAACCAGTAGTAGCAACTGTAGGAGACTCAACTTTCTTCCATTCTGGAATATCAGGAATGCTAAGTGCGATATACAACAATTCAAATACAACTATTATCGTATTAGATAACAGAGTAACCGCTATGACAGGACACCAGCCCGCACCATCTACCGGATGGACTGCTGTTGAAGAAAAAACGGATCTAATCCCCATAGAAGATATAGCAGATGCTGCTGGAGCCGAATTTGTAGAGGTTGTAGATTCATACCAGACGGAAGAAGTGGAAGATAAGATAGAAAAAGCCGTTGAAACAGAAGGAGTCTCTGTTATTGTTGCAAGACAGCCATGTGTACTTTTCAGACAAGAGTTTCAGGAAAAATCCGAGCAATTAGGGATTAAAAAGGAGTAAAGAGGTGAAGAATATGGAATATAATATCGTGATTAGTGGAGTTGGAGGTCAAGGAATCCTTTTAACCTCCCAAATTATCGGTCAAGCTGCTTTAGAAGCTGGTCATAAGATTAGAGTGGGTGAAATCCATGGAATGTCTCAAAGAGGGGGAAGTGTCATTGCTTACGTTAGATTTGGAGACGATGTTTACGGATCAATGGTTCCACACGGAAAAGGAGATATTTTACTATCATTAGAACCTCTTGAGGCACTAAGATATGCAAATTACATGAAAAAAGGTAGCAAAATACTAATGAATTCAGCAAAAAATACCCCATCCCCCGTAGAGCTAGGAGACCATGAATACCCAGAAGATGATGAAATAGAAAATGGTCTTAAGGGCTTTGGAGACCTGATAAAATTCGACGCACAAGATCTAGCAAGTGAGGCGGGAAATAAGATAGCCACTAATGTGGTAATGGTTGGTGCTCTTCAAGCGATGAAGGACTTCCCTATCGATGAAGATATCATAAAAAATTCTATTAGAGAACAAGTCCCAGAAAACGCACTAGACATAAACTTGAAAGCCTTTAATCTAGGAAAAGAAGAGATCTCTAACCAACTTTAATTATTTCTTTCTTCTTTTACTATTCTTCTATTCTAATTTAACAATGGTTTAAAAAAAATCCAAAATTTGATTAGGTAGAATTAGTATTATATTATTTAAACGGCAAATAAGACATTTTTTTAATCATTCATAATCATCGATTTTACAATGTTTACAAAACAAAATGACCTTTTATGTATATTATTTTTAAACTTAAGTTAACCAACAAAACTATAAATTTCCATATACAAATTAAATTGTGATATTGTGTCTAAATTTTTAATACTCTCTGCCGATGGTTTTGAAGATCTAGAACTATTTTACCCATACTATAGACTAAATGAAGAACACAATGCTGTTATTGCCTCTAAAAAAGATAAAATTAAGGGCAAACATGGGTACGAAGCAGAAGTCGATATTAAATTTGATGAAATTAATCCTAAAAATTACGATGGACTATTGATTCCGGGAGGTAAGGGTCCAGAAACAGTTAGAAGAAGTAAAGAGGCTGTCAATGTAGCTAAAAAGTTCATGGAAGAAGAAAAACCAGTTGCCTCGATATGTCATGGAATACAAGTCTTAATTTCAGCAGAAGTACTTGAAGATAAAGAAGCGACCTGTTGGTATGGGGTAGCAGATGATCTAGAAGCCGCAGGTGGAGATTTCAAAGACAAAAGTGTAGTTGTAGATAATAATCTAGTCTCATCTAGGCATCCAGGAGATCTAGATAAATTCATGAAGGAATTTTTGAGTTTTTTCTAATACTCTTTTTTCCTTAAAATTTATATCTAAAAAGAAATGAGAAAATCATTAAAATAGATTATTTTTAAAGTATTCTGGTACCTTTTCAAGTTCTATAGTTTTTTGATCTCCCGATTCCATATCTTTTATAGTTGCGCTATTATCTTTCAGTTCTCTCTCCCCTAGCAGGATCACGAATGGAATTTCTTTGGAATCAGCGTTATCTAAAAAGTTACCAATATTCCTATCCATTAAGTCAATATCGACTTTCATTTCATTTTCAATTAGATTTTTCCTGAGCCTAAGTGCCTCTTTTTTTGTTTCTCCTATGGGCTTAATGTAAATATCTGATTTTTCTGATTTTTTTAATCTATTTTTTTCTTCCAAAGCATCCATTAACCTATCAATACCTATGGCAAATCCAGTAGCAGGTGTTTTTGGACCTTCAAATGCTTCTATCATTTTATCGTATCTTCCTCCTCCACCTACGCTACCTACATCTACATCAGGAATTGCTTCAAAAACTATTCCAGTGTAATAATCCAGGCCTCTAGCTATTCCTAAGTCAACTTTACATCTATCAACGGTACCATAAGATTCAAGAAGATCAAAAATCTTTCTGATTCTATTCAATCTCTTTTCTGGTATTTTTATTTTTTCAGATTTTTCTAAAACTTCATCTATAGTACCTTGAAGGCTTGTTAGCTCAGCTACCTTTTGTATAGATTCATTATCAAGTCCTAATTTCCTAAGTTCTGATTTAAATTCATTTTTAGAAAGTTTATCTCTTTTGTCAACAGTTCTCATCAGCTGAATATGATCTTCCACTCCAATATCTTCAGCAAATGCATCAAGGATTTTTCTATCTCCAATATTAACGGTAAAATTTTCTAAACCAGCTTTTTCCAAAGATTCTATGAAAACAGAAATAACTTCAGCATCTGAAATAGGTTCATCAGCTCCGATCAATTCAATACCAGCTTGCCAAAACTCTCTATATCTACCTTTTTGCGGTTCCTCATAACGGAACATATTCCCGATATAATACCATTTGAGAGGTTTAGGAGCCACTTTATATTTATCAATGAACAGGCGCGCGACCGAAGCAGTCATCTCCGGTCTCAGAGCAACCAATCTCCCACCTTTATCTTCAAAAGCATACAACTGATCAATAATTTCAGGACCGGATTTCTTCTCGAATAGCGAAAAATTCTCCATAACAGGTGTTAAGATCTCAGAAAATCCATAATTTTCAAATACTTCTCTGATGGATTCATATACTTCTCTTCTATTGGCCATTTCTTCAGGGGTTAGATCACGTAGACCTTTTGGCGTTTCCATTTTAATCAACTCTTATTCTTCCCAATAACTATCTTCCTTATCATAATCATAATTTGTCTTAAACACAAGAATTTTAAGAGGTTCATTACCTTTATTCTTTACATAATGAGTTTGAAACGATCAACCTTATGTTCCTCGTTATCGATCCCTATAATACCTTTACCGTTCTGAATATTAAATACTTCAGTCTGCTTTTTATGATAATGAGGATCCACTTCATTATCCCGTTCAATCTCCACAACCTGGACTTTAGTACCTTTACAATCCAAATCATCTTCAACAAACAAAACTTTCTTCCTATAATCTTCCTTTTCAATCCATTCACTTTTACTTTTAGATGACATATTACCACTTAAAATTTAGAATTCTAAAGACCCTTCTTCTTGTTTCTCTAGAAACTCTTTAATTTTATCCCGATTACAAACAGCAGTTCTGGCTCCAATCTCCTGAACACAAAAAGAAGCACAGGCAACTCCGATTTTACCCATTAATTTAGGATTATAATTCTTTAAAACACCATAAAGAAGCCCGGAAACAAAAGAATCTCCCGCACCCGTAGTATCTACAGCTTCTATATCATAAGAAGACACAGTAGTCAAATCTTCGCCTTTTAAATCTATTATTGCGCCTCCTTCATTCAACATTATTATAGTGTTCCTAGATCTAAATTCATCAATAATATTTTCTAATTCAGATTCATTGTCATCATTATTAGTTAATCTATTAGCTTCATTCTGATTCATTATTAAAAAATCTATATTTTCCTCAATATCCTTAGGAATTTCAATCCCAGAAGGATCTAAAGAAATAGTAGTATCCTCACTTTCACAAATTTCAATAATTTTCCTGATATCTTTTAAGGAGTTGCTAGTCATATGTATATGCCTTGATTTTCTGACATACTCAGGATCAATCCTTTTCTCTGAGTTAGCACCAGTATACTTAATCATTCGCTTATCCTGACCGCTAGAGAATATAGCAGCCAACCCAGAATGGCCCTTAACCTCTTTGATACCCTCAGTATCTATTCCAAATTTTTTTGCCTTTTTTATATGCTCATCACCTATCCAATCTTTTCCTACGGCACCGATGAATCCGACGTCAAGACCGAGACTAGAGGACCAA
>CAYTEI010000007.1:0-15725 GCA_964436705.1 uncultured Thermococci archaeon | reverse complement strand
GCTCCACCTAATCCCAGCTCCATTTCATCGGCAAAAACTTTCTCATGAAAATCAGGGAACCCATCAACTACCATAGTCACATCAAAGTTAAGATTACCCATACAAATTAAATCAAAATTTTTTTCTTCGCCCATATTACCACCTAATCCAAAACATGATTCTCAGGAACAATACAACTAAATTTTCCCTCTAAGACTTTCTTTTCATTATTCTTTTTTTTAACAGTACACGGAACAATAAATTTTTTGCCTTCCCTTTTTTCTATATAAGCATTAGATTCTAAAGTCTCACCAAGCCCCACTGGATTTATGAAATCTATTTCCGCACTACTTAAAACAACCGTCTCCTCATTCACAGCAAGCATTGCGGAATAGTCTGCTAATCCAAATACAAACCCTCCATGGATCAATTTTTTATCGTCAACCACCATATCAGAATTTGTTTTCAAAATAACTTTGGCTTGACCATTTTCTACTTTTTTAGGTACCCCTACGTATTCTTTTGATGTCTTTAAATGTGTTTTGATATTAATCTTTTACACCTCCCCTAAGAAAAAATTGATTTACCATTTTAACATATTTCGGAGCCTTAAAAAAAAATAAAAATCGAGCAGGAACCAAACCAGTCAGGATTACTTTCTAATAGAAAAAACTTCTTATCCCAAATACAAATCATAAATTTACTCAAGAACTCTATAAGAAGGAAATATAATAGAAAAATATTTTATAATAATAAATGAGGTAAAACATTAAAAATAAGATTAATAAATTGTAATATTAAAATAAAAGATTTTTTTAAGGCCTTACACGTGAAAAATTTGAAAGAATAAGAAGAAAACTCTTTTATTTGAATAATTTTTACTACAATCGATGGGGGATTAATAACCATAAAATCCCTCAAATACACAAATCTATAAAAACTGTGTAATTTCCTTTAATAAAATATCATGGTGTATAAAATGAGTGAAGAAAGCTATGTAGATAATGATAGATTTCATGAACTTAGATCCCCATTTATTCAAGAAATCACAACAAACATCAGAGATAAAGATACAGGCGAAATTGAGTTTAGAAAAGGTCTTGTGAAATTAGGGAGGTACATGGGATACGAAATAACAAAATCTATGGATTATGAGGACAATGTAGTAGAAACCCCTCTTGACTGGGCTAAAGGAACTAAAATTACAGACAGAAAAAATGTAGTATTGATTTCAGTACTAAGAGCTGCCATCCCCTACGTTGAGGGTATGGTTAAAGTATTTGAAAAAGCTAGATTGGGCATAATTAGTGCATCTAGAGGAAGTGCTCCTGACTTCAACGTAGATATTGAATATGTAAAACTCCCTGAAATAAAACCAGAAGATACAGTAATAATAGCCGATCCTATGTTGGCTACTGGATCAACCTTATCAAAAGTCCTTGAATTTGTCAATGAAAATGGAAATCCGAAAAGGAGAATAATCACATGTATAAATTCCGCTGACAAAGGTCTAAAGAAGCTTTTAGATATGGATCAAGAAGTAGAGGTATATTCAGCTGCTCATGATGGTACTTTAAATGATCATGGGTATATAGTTCCCGGTCTGGGCGATGCCGGTGACAGAGCATTCGGCACCCAGGTGAATGAATGAATCACCCTAATGAAAAGGACAGAGAAATCCTTAGAATTCTTAGTAAAAACGGCAGGATATCCTATAGTGATTTAGGTGAAAAAGTAGATCTAAGTCCTAGTGGAATTAGAAAAAGAGTACAAAAATTAGAAGAAAAAGGATTTATAAAGGGCTATAAAGCATTAATTGATCATAAAAAGCTTGAAAAAAACAGTCACGCGTTTATAGGAATTAAAAGCGAAAAATCTAATTTCAACAAGAGTATTTTTGATGACAATCGGATTATGAATATTTACAGAGTTTCAGGAGATCCGCCTCTATTACTAGAAGGATGGTTCAAAGACAACGGAGATCTCTCCAAATTCGTTGAAGAACTAAAAGAAAAACTGAAAGGAGACATACAAGTAACAATAGTTCTTGATGAAAAACGGTGATCTAATGGAAATCGCTATTGCTAAAAAATCTCAAAGAGAAGGTTTTGATTTCTTTATTCTAAATAATAATGAAGAAGCAAAATATCACTACATTCTAAAACTTAAAAACGAAAAGCCCTGGAGATTCCAAAAAGACTCAGATTTTAAACGTCCTAAAAATGCAATTAAATTACTTAGAAAAGCAGATAAAGTAATGATAGAACACAATAACAACCTAGAATCTATGCTAAATAAATACCAGATCAATTTTGTTGAAAAAAATTTTTGTAGGTTTTGCAGGATTGAAGACCAAATTACACTCCTAAGAAAAAATCAAGGTTACGATTGGCATGGAGATGCAATTTGTAAAGAATGTGCACTTGATCAGTTAAAAAAAGAAGCTCATTACCGTTATAATGAAGGAATATCAATGGATCACGCTCGAAAGCTGTTAGGTAGATTTAAAGATTTAGAAAAGATCATTAAAATGTTTGATCCCGACTTTGATCCCACAGAACATCCAGAGATCACTAAATTCGATGAATTAAGTAAGAAAAAAACCGAAGTGGAGGATCTACACCTACAAGAAATTAATATCCCTGAAGAACTTACAAAAGTTTACGAAGAAGAAGGAATAGAAAATCTACTGCCAGTACAAACTTTATCAGTTAAAAATAGTTTATTAGATGACGAAAATCTTTTAATAGCTGCTGCAACCGCTTCAGGAAAAACACTAGTAGGGGAAATGGCAGGAATATCAAATATATTACGTAATGGGGAAAAATTTCTCTTCATGGTCCCGTTAGTCGCATTAGCGAATCAAAAATATGAAGAGTTTAAGGATAAGTACGAACCTCTTGGTCTAGATGTCTCATTAAGGGTTGGATTGTCACGACTGGAAGAGCGTAAGATGGAAAGAAGTCTCCAAGCCGATATCATCGTTGGTACCTATGAAGGATTCGACTTTTTACTAAGATCAGGTAGGCAGATTAGAAATGTAGGCACGATCGCAATAGATGAGATCCACATGTTAAATGAAGAGGGTAGAGGGCCTAGATTGGATGGTCTCATATCAAGATTGCGTTGCACCTATCCAGATTCTCAGTTTCTTGGTTTATCTGCCACGGTCGGAAATACCGAGGAGCTCGGTGGAGATTTGGGTATGAAACCTGTTGTATATGAAGATCGGCCTGTCCCTATTGAAAGACATATTTTGCTTACAAAGAATAAAAGAAAGAATATTAGAAAACTTGTACGAAATGAAGCTCAAAAAACAACTGGTAAAGGATATAAAGGACAAACTATTGTCTTTACTAATTCCAGGAGGAAGTGTCATAATATATCTGAATCATTAGGACCTCGAGCGGCAGCTTATCACTCAGGTCTATCTTATAATGAAAGAAAGTCTACAGAAGATCAGTTTAAAGATCAAGAAATAGACTCCATCGTTACCACAGCAGCTTTAGGAGCCGGAGTAGATTTTCCTGCTTCTCAAGTAATATTTGAATCTTTAGTAATGGGTATCAAGTGGTTAACTATTAATGAATTCAATCAGATGCTGGGTAGAGCAGGAAGACCTAAATACCATATGAAGGGTAAAGTTTTCCTTTTGGTAGATCCGGAATTTGAAAGAGGGGATAGATCAGAAGAAGAAGTGGCTTTCGATCTTCTTAAAGGAGATATAGAACCAGTAGGTAAAGTTTGGACTAAGGAGGAGGAAGAAGCTCAAATTTTGGCTGATATTGTTTCTAATTCTAATCTTGATAAGGCATACAAATTTTCTCTAGGATCTGTTAGAGAATTAAACGATGTCCTAACAAAACTTGAAGATCGAGACATGATCCAAAAGAATAAGAGATGGATTTCAACTGATTTTGGAGAAGCTACTTCTATAAGTTTTTTGAAACCAAATGAGTCCGAATTTATTCGCAAAAATCTCAATTCCAATCCTTTAGAGACCTGTATTAAACTTCAATCTCTTGAAAATGTTTATATTGAACCGAAAATACGGAAAAAAATCGAAAGCTCTCTCGGATTTAATATACCTTCTAATGTATTTTCTAATTCTATACCCCATATGATAGAAGAGCTTAAAGAGCAAGACTTAATGGAAGATCTAGTTGATATGATGTTTGAACTCTCTCTAGATAATCCTGAAGAGGCAAAAGTTGAAGTAGGTAATAGAGTCGCCGAATATAGGAAGTTAGGTTACGGTCCTTCAAAAATAGCTCGTATGATGTCAAATGAGTATCATCTCAAAGTCTATACTGGCGATATTTATTCTTGGCTCGATAACATTATAAGACATTTAGAAGCATTTATAAGAATAGCAAAAGTTTTTGACAATTCAAAAGCCCAAAATAAAGCCGAAAAAGAAATAAACAATTTAGAAAGAGACTAAATACTTGAAAAGCCTCGAAATTCAATCTCTTCATTGACGAATAGCTACCACGAACAATTATACTATATTGTTGTATCAAATTGATCCATCTTTACTTTCATCCACTAAAACAATATTTAGATTCTCGATGACAGAACCTAGATAGAATTCTAATTTAATATTTCTTTTTATTGAAACCTTCCCACTTATTTTGTTAACATAATGTTTATTCTATGAGAGTTATTTTGATGGAAACATAATATTAATATATAGAGGATTCTTCTAGGATAGATGTAGAATCATTGGATAAATATAAATAATCTTAGGTAGATTTTTTCATTTGATTAGGCTTCGTTTTTTTCCAATAATTCGAGTGGTGTGATTATGGTCTTTAAAAATATAGAAGAGAAATGGCAGAAGGAATGGGAGAAAGAAAAAATATTTGAATCGGATCCTAAATCCGATAAGGAAAGTTTTTATATTACTGTAGCTTGGCCTTATCCAAGCGGAGGAATGCATGTTGGACACGTGAGAACTTACACTTTACCAGATGTTTTTGCTAGATATAAGAGAATGAAAGGTTACAATGTCTTATTTCCAATGGCTTGGCATGTTACAGGTACCCCCATTGTCGGGGCTGTTAATCGTTTAAAAGAAAGAGAAGAAGATCAAATGCATGTTTTAAGAGATGTCTATAAGGTACCTGAAGAAGATTTAAAGAGCATTGAAGAACCAATGGAATTCGCTAACTATTTTATCGATAATTATTACAAGAATGATATGAAAAAATTAGGTTTTAGTGTTGATTGGAGACGTGAATTTACCACAAATGATGAGCATTATAATAAATTCATAGAATGGCAATATAAAACTCTTAAAGAACTAGGATTAGTTAAAAAAGGACTACATCCTGTTAAATGGTGTTTAGATGAAGGAAATCCAGTCACAACTCATGACTTATTAGAAGGGGAAGAAGCTGAAAGGAATAAGTATAGTCTTATAAAATTTGAACTAGAAGACAAGAAAGTTCCAATGGCAACTTTAAGACCTGAAACTGTCTATGGAGTGACTAACGCATGGATCAATCCAGACAGCGACTATGTGGAAGCCAAAGTTGATGATGAAAATTGGATTATCTCCAAAGAGGCTTTAGAAAAGCTCGAACATCAAGAAAGAGATGTAAAAACAATTGAAAACCTGAAAGGCTCAGAATTAATTGGTGAAAAAGTTAAAAATCCTGTTACAGATGATAATATTATAATTTTACCAGCAAAATTCGTTGATCCAGACAATGCCACAGGTATTGTCATGTCAGTACCTTCACACGCCCCTTATGATTACGTAGCTCTAAAAAACATAAAAGAAGATAAAAATCGACTTAAAAATTATGACTTACCCATTGAAAAAGTCCAAAGTATCGAACCAATCTCAGTAATTGACTTAGAAGGTAAAGGAAAACATCCCGCTGTTGAAATAGTAGAAGAAGAAAACATTAAAAACCAAGATAATGACAGATTAGAAAACCTAACAGAAAATATCTATAAAGAAGAATTCCATTCCGGTATTCTAAATGATAAAACTCGAGAATTCCAAGGAAAAAAGGTAATTGAAGCTAAAGATCAATTAATAGAAAGATTTGAATCTGAGAATAAATTCGATGAAATGTTCGAATTTAGTGAAGAAGTCAAATGTAGATGCGGAGGAAAAGTTATAGTAGCAAAGTCTGAGTCATGGTTCTTAGATTATAAGAATCAAGACTGGAAGAGAAAAGCTCGATCTTTATTAAGAAATATGAATATAATCCCTGAGAATACAAGAGAAGATTTTGATCACACTATTGATTGGTTAGAAGATTGGCCTTGTATTAGAAACTACGGTTTAGGTACTAAGCTTCCATGGGACCAAGATTTCATTGTAGAGCCTTTAAGTGATTCTACAATCTATATGGCTTTTTACACAATTGCTCATAAAATCTTTAACTATGATGCAGAGAGTTTAACCAAAGAAGTTTTTGATTACATCTTTAGAGGCATTGGTGACCCAGAAAATCTTTCAAAGCAGGTATCAATAAATAAAGAGGATTTAATTGATTTAAGAAAACATTTCGAGTATTGGTATCCGCTTGATTGGAGATGCAGTGCTAAAGAACTGATTCAAAACCATTTAACGTTCTTTACGTTCCACCATACTGCCTTGTTTAATAGAGATAAATGGCCGAATGGTATAGCTAGCTGGGGAATGGGGCTGCTTGAAGGAAAGAAAATGTCTTCGTCTAAAGGACATGTAGTATTAGCTTCTGATGCTATAAAGGAATTTGGAGCTGACACTACCCGATTCTTCTTATTCTCAAATGCAGAGCCTTGGCAGGACTTCGACTGGAGAGATAAAGAGGTAAGATCAGCAAAAAAATCCCTTGAGAATTTCATGGATATCGCTAATGAAATTATTGAAATGCCTAACCCCGATAGAGAGGAAATATCTTTAGACAAATCTGATAGATGGATCCTTAACCAACTTCAAAAAAGACTAAAAATAACTAATAAAGGTTTAGAGAACTTCCAGACTAGAAAAGCATCGCAAAGCGCTTTTTACGATTTAATGAATGACTTAAGATGGTATAAAAGAAGGAAGAATTATGACAAGAGCATGGCGTGGACCTTAAGAGAAGTACTTGAAAACTGGACAAAAATGATGGCACCTTTCACACCCCATATCGCCGAAGAGATCTGGAACAAACTAGGAAAAGATAAACTAGTTAGCGTTTCCAAATGGCCTGAAGTAAAAGAGAAATTTATTGATAATAAAATTGAAAAATCAGAAGAATTTGTTAAAAACGTATTAGAAGACACAAAAGAAATATTAAACGTGGCTAAAATTAATAATCCAGAAAAAATCTATTACTATAGCGCTGATAAATGGAAATGGAAGGCATTGGAAAAATTAAAAGAGAATAATGGCAAAATTGGTTCAACTATGTCCGATTTAATGGAGAATCCAGAAATCAGGAAAATGGGAGATCAGGTGTCCAATTACGTTCAAAATATTGCAGAAGATCGATATTTCGAAAGAGAGATCCTTAATGTAAATGAACCAGATATATTAAGATCCGCGTCCGATTTCATTCAAGAAGAACTTCAGGAAGAGATAGGGGATATAGAAGACATTGAAATCAAGATAAATCCTGAAAAGGATCCGGAAAACAAAGCAAAATTTTCTAAACCTTTTAAACCAGCTATCTATATTGAATAGAGCTTTTTCCATTTAAAGAGTTGAATCAAATGAAAAATAACGCCAAAAAGATAATGAGTGACCTAAAAGAACAGTGCCCCGAAAACCAAAACTATACCGAGTATTCTAAAAAGCTTAGAAAACATTTTAAGGGATTTAAATTAGAAGAAATTCCAACAGGTGAGGTAAAAAAAGAAAAAAACCAGTTAGGAGAAATTGCAACTATTAGAACTGAACGTAAGCCTAATTGTTCTTATCCCTCACGAGATGACAAAAATTTAGAATTTGATTGTCTAAGGGTACTAAAGGGAATTGGACCAGCAACCGAAAATAAACTAAAGGAAAAAGATTATAAAACAGTAAATGACCTTTTAAATCATGAAAAATGGAAAGAAAAAGCCAAAAAATTCTTAAAGTGTATCGATGAAATGGAACAAAGCCCAAAATCTTTTTATCAGGAAAAAATCGAAAATAACCTCAAAAGTAATTCTTGGAAGATCTTTGATCTAAATAAATCTTATAATTTAGAAGAATTTGTTATATTAGATATTGAAACTATTGGACTATCAAAAGTACCCTTATTCCTTATCGGGTTAGCAGAATTCGATAGAAATAATATTAAAATAACCCAGTTACTTGCTAGAGACTTTAAAGAGGAAAATGCAGTAATACTAAAAGCTAGAGACCTAATTAAGGATAGACCATTAATTACATTTAATGGGAAAAGGTTTGATGTACCATTCATTGATAGAAGAGCACTACATCATAATATCTCATTATCATTAAAAGAAAATCTAAATATAGATGTCTTAAAATTCGCAAGGAAGATCTGGGGAGACCAGATGGACAGTTGCAAATTAACTAGATTAGAACAAAGATACAATGTAAGCAGGGTGGGAGATATACCAAGTGAAAAAGTTCCTGATTTCTATACTGAATACACTAGGAACGATAATATAGGGACCTTAGTTCCTATAATAGAGCATAACGTTCAAGATGTAGTTTCTACTGGCAATATATTCCTTGAAATTGCCTCCAATAGAAATTAAAATTTAATAACTAATAGAAAAATTTTCTGTTCTTCGGAGAATAAGAAATTTTTAGGGGCTTGAAATCCTTGATAGAAAAAATAAAAGAGAATTATCTGGGTAATTCAACTTCTTCGCCTAACTGAGCCCAGCTTTCTTCTAAATAATCGATTAATTGATTTTTAGCTTCTGCATTGTCCAAGATGTGTTCAAACCTTCCTTGAGTTTCCAAATATTCTTCAATCGGTTTAAATTCACTAGGCTTATGTGTAATATTTGGATTAACTACTAAGCCATCTTCGATTTCATAAAGAACCCACATACCAGTTTCAACTACCTTTTTAGCGGCTTCTATAGTATCTGCTGGTTTACTTCTCCAACCAGTTGGACAAGATGAATAAACCTGAACAAAGGTTGGTCCATCGATTTCCACAGCTTTCTTTACCTTATCGTAATAATCCTGATAGTGACCAATTGAAGCTGTGGCAGCATAAGGGATCCCATGAGCAGCAGCAAGAATAGTCATCGGTTTTTTCGGCTCACTACTTCCTACCTCATCAACATCCCCAGGAGGTGAAGTAGTGGTCCAGGCTCCAAACGGTGTCGAAGAGGATCTTTGTATTCCAGTATTCATGTATGCTTCATTATCATACATAATGTAAGTAACATCATGCCCTCTCTCTAACATTCCAGAAAGCGCTTGAAAACCAATATCGGCAGTTCCACCATCTCCAGCGAATGCTAGTAGCTTGGTATCTTTTCCTTGCTTTTTTAGAGAAGCTTCCATTCCAGAAGCTATTGATCCTGCCGTCTCAAATGCTCCATGAACCCAAGGTACATCCCAAGAAGATTGTGGATAGGCTGAAGATACAACCTCCATACATCCTGTAGCCTGGGCAACAGCAAGATCATCTCCATTAACCTCATGCGCAGCTTTAAGCGCTAATCGTATTGCAACAGTACCTCCACAACCAGCGCAAGCATTATGTCCAGGTTCAAAATTTTCTGACTTATCAATTGATGGCTCAGGAACATTTTCAGATTTTGACATATTTAATACCTCCTTAATATTCAAGTCCAATCCAACGGACCTCTTCTTCTGAAGACTCTATCCCCTTATCCAGAGCCTTCTCAGTTTGATCAGATATCTCTTCAACATGATCAACAGTTACATCTCTTCCTCCTAGACCAATTATATAGTCTAGAACTAGAGGTTTATCTTCAACGTTAGCTAGAGCTCTATTTACATCGTGATAAACTGCTCCGGATGATCCAAATGAAATATCTTTCTCTGCAACAGCTATAGCCTCAGCACCCTTACCTATTTCCTTTATTTCGTCAATTGGGAACGGTCTGTAAACTGTTATCTTTGCTAATCCGGCTTTCACTCCTTGGTCTCTCAGATGATCTACTGCTTCTTTTATTGTCCCTGTAACAGACCCCATAGCTACAAACACGATCTCGGCGTCTTGAGTTCTATATCTTTCAACCAGATCATAATCTCTACCGAAAGTATCTTCAAATTCCTCGAAAACCTCTTTAAATACATCTCTAGCTCTATTCATAGCGTCCCATGTTTCCTTTCTAAACTCCATATAGTACTCAGGTGTTCCAAGAGTTCCTTGGGTCATTGGATCTTCTGAATCAACGTAGGCATGAGAGGGATTATAATCCCCGAGGAATTCATTTACAACTTCCTGATCATACACTTCGACTGGTTCTACTGTATGAGTTAGTATAAATGCATCAAAACCAGTCATCGCAGGTAAAAGAACATCCTCATTCTCTGCTACTTTATAAGAAGCCAATATTAAATCTAATGCCTCTTGATTATTTTCTGCATACATCTGCATCCAACCAGTATCCCTTTGAGCCATCATATCTTGATGATCACACCAAATATTAATTGGTGCCGATAAAGCCCTGTTACCAATTGCCATTGAGATTGGGAGTCTCATTCCAGCAGCAATAAATAACATTTCACTCATTAAAGATAATCCTTGTGAAGCCGTGGCCGTGAAGGCTCTACTACCAGAAGCACTTGCACCAATACATCCAGACATGGCTGAATGTTCTGACTCAACAGGTATAAACTCAGCATCCATTACACCATCAGCTACAAATTCTGATATCTGCTCAGGTACCGTAGTCGATGGAGTAATCGGATAAGCGGAAACAACATCTGGTTTAGCAAGTTTAGCCGCATAAGCCGCAGCCTGATTACACTTTAAAGTCTTATATTCAGACATTATTTTTCCTCCTTTACCATCTCAATAGCATCAACTGGACACTCATTAGCGCAGATCCCACAACCCTTACAATAATCTAGATCAATTTCCGGATAATTTTCCTCCCCGAGATCTATTGAGGGTTCAGGACAGAAAACGTAACATTGAAAACATCTAATACATTCTTCCTTATCTAGTTCTGGCTTAAAAGTTCTCCAAGACCCGGTCTTATTCTCAACAGAACTACCGGGCTCGTGTACAATCGCACCAGTATTTATTTTCTTTTCACCCATTAATTTTTCCTCCATAGTTCTAATAATAAATAATAAAATAAGAAATAAATTTATCAGGACTCACTCTTCTTTAGTAACTTTTCCCATTGATCATCTACATGTTGTTGTATCTTCTGGATCTCATCTTCTTTGAGATGTCTAAATCTCCCCTGAAGCATTAAGTAGTCCTCAACTGGTATCGGATCATCAATCTCCACGTTAATTACCCACCGACCATCTTCATATTCGTACAAGTTCCACATTCTCGACTTTACCGCTTTCTTAGCCACTCCAACCGTATTTTTTGGCTCCATTTTCCATCCAGTAGGACAGCTAGTGTAGATCTGTACAAATCCAGGCCCTTGAACCTCTTTAGCTTTTTTTACTTTTTCCGTCAAATCATCGAGATATCCAATGTTAGCAGAAGCTGCATAAGGAATATCGTGGGCAGCCACAATATCCATAACGTTCTTTTTCTCCTTCTGCTCAAAAGTCCTATTTTTACCAACAGGAGTTGTCGTAGTCCATGCACCATAAGGAGTTGAAGAAGATCTTTGTATTCCAGTATTCATGTAAGCCTCATTATCCGCCATAATATAGACAATATCATGTTCTCTTTCTATAGCTCCTGATAGGGCTTGCAAACCGATATCTGCAGTTCCTCCATCACCCGCCCAAGCAATAGGGGTTACATCATCCTTTCCCTGAGCCTTTAAAGCTGCTTCAATACCTGAAATAGAAGCACCAGCAGTTTCAAATGCCGTATGCATAATAGGTACATTCCATGATTCTCTTGGATAAGCTCCAGATATTATAGTGGAACAACCAGCCGGAATGGTTGCAATAGCATTGTCTCCAATAGCTTTAAACACATGCCTCATTGCAATGACTTCACCACATCCCTGACAAGCAGTATGACCAGGATCTACAAATTCTTCTTTCTTTAGCCCTCCAACCAATTCTTCATTGTCGGACATACTATCACTCCTTTAATTGGGTCCATTGGACCCTTTGATCCAGTTCGCCTTTTTCTCGAATTTTCTCCAAATTCTTTCCTAAGCCTACTAAATGATCAACAGTTACATCCTTTCCTCCAACACCTGTTATAAAGCTTTTAACTAATGTATCTCCAGCATCAGTTCCCTGTAAAACACCTTTAACCTCATGAGCGAATGCACCCTCCTGACCAAAGGTATAGCTTCTATCAATTACTCCAATAACATCAACTTTTCTTGCTAGCTCAACCACTTGTTCTATAGGGAATGGGCGGAAAATTCTTATCCTTCCCAAACCAGCTTTTATACCTTTATCCCTAAGATCATCTATAGCTTCCATTGCCTCACTGGCAATAGTACCGGCAGTGATAAAGATCACATCAGCGTCTTTAGTTTTATATTCTTCCAGCATATCGTAACTTCTTCCGAAAGTATCTTCAAACTCTTCATGTACTTCTGGAATCAGTTCTCTTGCTTCATCGTATGCCTCTTTGATCTTATACCGGAACTCATAGTAATCATCCGGCCAAGCTAACTCTCCATAAGACATAGGATCTTCTGGATCAAGCTTGTAATCAGGATCGTATGGCGGTAAAAACTCTTGAACTGTTTCTTTTTCGGGTACATCTACGACTTCAGATGTATGGGATAAGATAAATGCGTCTTCGAGATTCATCATAGGCAGACTAACTTCTTCTGCGATCCTGAAAGCCATGATAACTGAATCAAGAACTTCCTGATTTGTCATACAATAGGATTGTAGCCATCCAACATCTCTTTGTGAAATACTGTCTTGTTGATCGGCCCATATATTCCAAGGTGGAGCCATAGCTCGATTAACACTGTTCATTACAACTGGGGTTCTGGCACCAACCGCCCAGTGAAGCATTTCATGCATTAGAGCCAACCCATTAGACGAAGTAGCTGTAAAAGTTCTTGCTCCCGCGGCACTTGCAGAAATACAGGAGGACATGGCTGAATGTTCTGACTCAACAGGAACAAATTGAGCTTCCATCTCTCCATTAGCCACAAAAGTTGCTATTTTTTTAACTATATCAGTTTGTGGCGTAATCGGGTAAGCCGATACCACATCAACATCTGACACTTTAACAGCATTAGAAGCAGCTTTATTACCTGTAGTTAAAATTTCAGACATTATTCTCCCTCCTTTACCATCTCAATAGCATCAACCGGACACTCCTCAGCACAAATACCACAGCCCTTACAATAATCGTATAGAACTTCAGGTTGTTCATCTTGATTCCATTCAATACTAGGTTCTGGACAAAATTTCCAGCAAATACCACATTGGATACATGTATCTAAGTCAATTACTGGTCTTAAATTCCTCCAGGAGCCGGTCTTATTTTCTTTAGAACTTCTATCTGAGATGGATGTCGGAGGAAGATTATCTCTATAGGCACACATATAAGGTTCCCCGCAATTTAATATTTGAATCTTATTCGTTCATTTGAGCCTTTTCAAAGGCCTTTTTAGCTGCTTTAGCGTTCTTCTTACCTAGATCTTCTTCAAAATTACCTTCAATGGCTTCAGTAACACTATTAATATCTACATAACCTGTGACCTTAGAGAAAGCCCCGAGAATCGAGGTATTCGAAATGTCTTTATCAAGTATATCTAAGGCTATTCCTGTTGCGTCTACCGTTGACAATTTATCAACGTCTAAGTCTACTTCATCAGGTGAATTTTCTGTATTTAGTATTACTTTACCTTCATCTTTCAAACCCTCCGTGACATCTACAACATCAAGGAGAGTATTGTCTAGCACAACTACAACATCAGGTTCATATATCTGAGATTTTATTCTTATGGGTTCATCATCCAATCTAGCAAACGCAGTAACAGGTGCACCACGTCTTTCAACCCCAAAGAATGGAAAAGACTGCACATCCTTATCTTCCCTGAATGCTGCATCCGAAAGGAGATTAGCAGCTGTTACAGCTCCTTGACCTCCCCTACCGTGAAATCTTACCTCCAGCACATGATCACCATTCAGTAAGTGTAAAAAAACTATAAAAAGTTTTCGAATAAAAATCGAGCAAAAAGCAGCAATTAAAACACCAAAAAAAAGGATCTCAACCGAAAAAAAATCAAAAATAACCCGCAAAAATCGAACGAAGTAAGCCACAAAACACACATACTAAACCCAAAACTAAAAAAAATGTAATAAACCAAGAAAGATTGATAAAAATGACGAACCAATTTTTAGATAATAAAAAATAACTACTAAACAAATCAAGATAATAAAGAAAAACGAAGGACCAAACCATACACAGTCCCTACTTGATAAGTGCCCAAGTTCGAAATCTTTCGAATCCCAACACTGAGGTCTTTAGTAGTCGCGAGCTTAATGCCTCGTCACCTCGGCACTTACACCCCAACTCTATCAAACCCATCTTCTATGGGAACCCTCGTCCTTAACACCGTGGTAGTCACCTACCCCGGATATTAAGCCAAGGACTGGCCGTCTATTTTTGGGGGCCACTTCGGGCTTAGATGCTTTCAGCCCTTATTAGCTGCGGCGTAGCTGCCCGGTATGCCCTATCGGACAACCGGTTAACCAGAGGCCACGGCGCCCTGTTCCTCTCGTACTGAGGGGACCTTCCCCTCAGACGGCCAACACTCCCAACAGATAGCATCCAACCTGTCTCACGACGGTCTAAACCCAGCTCACGTTCCCCATTAAGAGATGAGCACCCCCACCCTTGGTCGCGGTTGCACGACCAGGATGGGAAGAGCCGACAGCGAGGTAGCAAGCCTCGGGGTCGATGTGGGCTCTTGCCCGAGACAACTCTGTTATCCCCGGGGTAACTTTTTTGACAGCCCAAGCCCTTAGTACTTGGAGTTTGGGGTTCGTTAGGCCGTGCTTTCGCACCTGGATTCCTCGCAATGTAGAATCCAGTTAAGCCGGCTTTTGCCCTTACACTCTACGGCGGATTTCTGACCCGCCTGAGCCGACCTTTGGGCCCCGCCGATGTCCTATCAGCGGGCTGCCGCCCCAGCGAAACTGCCCACCAACCGGTGTCCCCCCGTAGGGGTAAGCAGTACAGTTGAGGATGGGTGGTGTCCCATGACCGCCTCCACCTGTCCCAGAGAACAGGCTTCGACAGCTCCCACCTACACTTCGCATTCTCAACCGTACCGCAACGGCAGGATGCAGTAAAGCTCCACGGGGTCTTCGCTTCCCATCGGGAGTTCCTGGCATATGCACCAGGTAGTAAGTTCACCGAGTCCCAAGTAAGGACAGTAGAAGCCTCGTTACGCCATTGATGCAGGCCGACATTTAATCGGCAAGGAATTTCGCTACCTTAAGAGGGTCATGGTTACCCCCGCCGTTAACCGACGCTTGGCCTAGTTGTACCCAGGCTTAACGTGCCGGCACTGAGCAGGCGTCGGCCTCAGTACAAACCCTTTTGGGCTAGCTGAGACCTATGTTTTTATTAAACAGTCGGGCTTCCCTAGTCACTGCGACCTGCAGCTCGGGAAGAGCGGCAGGCACCCCTTCTACCGAAGATACGGGGCCAATTTGCCGACTTCCCTTACTTGGGTTA
>CAYTEI010000006.1:29207-48253 GCA_964436705.1 uncultured Thermococci archaeon | reverse complement strand
CAGATTCTAAGGTAAGTGTAATCAGAAATCTCTGTAGTTCTCTTAACGATGGTGGTTACCTAGTTATCGGGAAAACCGAATCAATGCCCCGTGAGTTGAGAAGTGATCTAGAGATGCTCAATAACAAATCAAAAATCTTCAGAAAACCCTTATAGGTAAAAAAATGAGCCAAGAAGGCGTAATTAAATTCAAAATAGACCATAAAAACGAAAAAGTTTTAAGTAACGAGGATATTGGCGATATTAATCATTATAGACAAATCCTTTTTGATAAAAAACTGATCGGAGTTTATCCCTCTAACCATCCTAAGTTTCCTGATACAGGTTTCGGAAATATTAGTAAGAGAATCAATGACGAATTCATCATCACCGGAACTCAAACCGGTGGTAAAGAAAAACTAAAACCAAAAGATTATGCCTTAGTAACAAAATTTAGCATAGATAATAACAAAGTGGTATCAAAAGGTAGAACAATGCCTTCCTCAGAAACCATCACTCATGGATCTGTATACGACACACACAAGGAAATTAAAGTCATAATGCATGCTCACTCCAATGAGATCTGGAATAATTATAAAGGATTAGATCTCCACTCCACGAGAGAAAACGTTGAATATGGTACTCCAGAACTAGCTAGAGAAATAAAAAGACTATTCAAAGATACCAATGTTAGAGATGAAAGAATCTTTGTTATAAAAGGACATGAAGATGGAGTTGTCTCATTTGGAGATAGTTTTGAGAATGCTTTAAGACCACTACTAGAAGCCCATAGTAAGGTGAGTCCATGAGTTTCAAACAAATGATAGTATTTGGAACACGTCCAGAAATTATTAAACTCTCGCCAGTGATCAGATCCTTTCTTAATCATGACTTAGAGCCCTTAATTGTACATACTGATCAACATTATGATGAAGAGCTTTCTGATGTCTTTCTGGATGAACTAAATCTTCCTTCTATTGATTATAATCTTGATATTGGTTCAGGTGGTCATGGTGAACAGACTGGTAAGGCTTTAATCTCTTTAGAGAAAAATATAAAAAAAGAAGATCCTGACGTTATTATTGTTCAAGGAGACACTAATACAGTACTTGCTGGCGCTTTAACAGCTTCAAAACTTCATATACCGGTTGGTCATGTGGAAGCAGGCTTAAGAAGTGGAGATATGAGCATGCCAGAAGAAATTAATAGAAAGCTTGCGGATCACGTTTCAAGTTTTCTTTTCACCCCAACTGACGATGCTAAAAATAATCTCATTAAAGAAGGAGTTAACGAAAATACGATTCACGTAGTGGGGAACACAATCGTTGATGCTGTTCTACAAAACTCAAAAATAGCCAATAATGCTAATCTAGACCTAGATATTGATAAAAATAACTATGCTGTTCTCACTATGCATCGACAAGAAAATGTGGATCATAAGAAAAATTTACTTAAAATCATCAATTTCCTAGATAACTTTCCTATAGATATTGTTTATCCTATCCATCCAAGATCCAAAAAAAGATTCAATGAAAATAATCTGTATGAAAAACTAAATAGTATAGAAAATCTAGTATTAACACCATCTTTATCATATTTAAAGTTTCTTAAGTTAATGAAGAACTCTAAACTCATTTTAACTGATTCTGGAGGGATTCAAGAAGAAGCCATTATCCTAGGAAAACCTTGTCTCACTTTAAGAGAAAATACAGAGAGACCCGAATCAGTTGAAGCCGGTGGTAATATCCTCACTGGACTTGAAAAAGACAAAATCCTTCAGAACACAAAAAAAATCCTGAATGAGGATGAATTTAGAAAAAGTATGGAACAGGCCCCTAATCCTTTCGGTGATCCAGGATCCGGAGAAAGAATCACCGAGATCCTAACAGATCATTTCCAATAAATTCTCTTAGAAATACTGTCGCATAGGTTCCTTTAGGTAAAAAGAATTCAATAATCAAGTTTTCGTTCTCTTTTCGGTATTTGAATTTCTGATAGTTCATTGTAAGTCCTCTTCTTCCCCCTCTTAAATTAATTCCAAATGGTTTATTATTGAATATGCTTAGGTCCGGGAGTATTTTTTCTTCGACTTGCCCTATCTCTCCTTCGGCTTTCCTCATTCTGTTTCCTGGTATTGGTGCGGTTATTAGGGCTTCTTTATTGTTAACTTTTTCTTGTGCTCTTTCAAGTATGTTTTTTGTTACGATTATAGTCTTTCTCCTTTCAGGGACTAAATATCCTTTTCTTTCCTCAATTGCACAGAGTATATCTCCAGTTTTTACTCTTTTTAGTCCAATTCCAAGTTTTATCCGTTCTGCAATTACCTTGTTATAGATATAGGATTGAAATGAATGTAGAAATGTTTTGATTATCCTTCTAGGGAGAGATTCAAAGGCTTTTTTCCAATGATTTCCATTGCTTGAGGTCTGATTTTTATTTAATGATTCTAACATCCGTTTTTCATACCAAAGATGATTTGGGAAAATTTTTAAGGCTCTTTCAGGGTTTTCTGTTTTCCAGAACGTTTTTCTAGCCTCTTTTTCGTGATCGTTTGTTTCTTCGGAGTAGGTTCCCAGAAAAATTTTTGCGGCTTTTTTATAATTCTTTTTTAAGAGTTCTTCTCCTACTAGATGATTCATAGATCTTATTGTTCCAAATCTCTGGGATCCGTAATAATTTGGGAATTCTGATCCCTCTTTAATACTCCTTAATGTATCAATATTAACCCTAGTACCCCTTATCCGGATTTCAAATTTATTACCTATCAGATCCCCGAGTTTAAGTCCATTCCCCGAGCGAATTTCTAATATGAACATCTTATTTTTTTGATAAGGGAGGTTCTTTAGAGACCCCGTTTTTTCGATCTTTTCTTTTGGAATGCTGAAGTATTGCTGGGTAATTGCATATTTATCCTTCATTCCAGCATATCCAATATTTGAGGTCTTAATAAAATCTAATTTCGATAATTCTCTTTTAGCTCTATCAGTAGTTAATTCTCTCTTCTCAACTAAAAAATAGATACTAGGTTCATTGTTTTGAAGTAATTCTTCAATGCCTGATCCGTGTTTTTTCTTTTTATTTAATACCTCATAGACTTTAAAATCCTGTGGCTTGGTCTTTATTTTTCCATTAATGGTTTCTTTGTTGGTTTGTGAGAATTTGGAGAAGAATTGTTTCTGGTGACTTACTTTTGGGAGTTTTGTCATAGAAGATCTAGTTCCTCCGTGTATGGGTCTACTTTTTTACTTGGGACTGGTCCGATGCCTAGACAGGTTTTCGTTCCTGGTGGTATCTGTGTGTGTCCGGCATCTTTTATTAAGACGCTTGGTATATCTAAAATCTGAATATCTTTTCTTATTTCTATTAGTTCTTCTTCGCAGTTGACCTTAACTACTATTTTTTTACCGCCTTTTGATCTCCATTCTTTGAACCACTGGCTCCATTGATTATCTTTCTTTGCTTTGAGAGCTGCTTCTAATGATGCATGGGAAACTTGAGCCGCTATTTTTCCTTTACCCATCCCAAGATCAGATCTTACCACTATAACTTGTTTTAAATCAGGCATAGAAATCAACTAAAGATTATATAGAAAAGAAAAGATTTAAGAAGAGTTATTTTCTTTCCTTTTCGTGGTCTGGTAGTCCACCTTCTTTTGTCATATCCTCTCTTCTTGTTTCATCTTTTTGGAGATCACTGCTCTTTTTGTAGTAATAAGCTGCTGAAATTATAGCTAAAGCAAATAATAATACTATAACTAAGTTCCTTGGATCAAGATCCATTGGCGGGTTAGAAACACTCACAGAGTTTTTAGAGTTAAGGACGGTTGGTCCTTCTCCGTAAGAGTGTTCAATCTCGTAATGGACGTCTGTAGTCATATTGTAGCTTCCCTCAGTTTCTGGTACATATTGGTAGGTAGTTGACTCTGTGGAGTTTACTTCAATAGTTCCTACCACTTTCGTTAGATTATTGAATCTTGTTACAACATTTTCGGCTTTGGCTTTTCCATTATTTGTTATCTTTACTTCATAAACGTAAGGTTCTCCCACCTTTAATTTATCAATAGTCTTGTTCGAATCTGGGCCTCTAAAAGCCGTATCAATCTTAAGATCTGGTTTAGGTGGTTCTTCCACAATTAGAGAAATGGATTTATCTAAACTATAACTTGATTCTCCAATCGCATCTTTATATCCAATACTAGCTTCGATAGTCTTTACTCCTGGTTCACCGGCTGTGTAATTAAAGCTTACTTCATCAGAACCGCCCGCATTTATTGATTTAACAGTCCTTGACTTTCCGTTCAGGCTCACTCCCACCTCAGTAGCTGGGCCTCCTCCAACATTTCTAAGATTAAGATTCAAAGTAACCTCATCTCCAGGTAGAACGCTGGGGGTATCTAATTCTTCTCCATCTACGGACATTTGGGCTTCAGCGTTTAGAGTTGGTTCTCCGTAAACAGTTAAAGTAGGTTTTTGGAACTCAAATGTTCTTGATCTGCTCTCTACATCATCAGACCAAGAAGCCTCAACGTCACCGAATTCATATTGTCCTGCACTATTCGGGATCAGGAAATAGGTATGATCTGAATGAGTATTGCCTGAACCAAGATTTACTGGCCCCATAACATTATTTCCTTCTAAATTAAATCCATCTGGAACTGGTCCAGTAATCTGAAGGTTATAAGCATCCCCTGAACCTGTATTTTCAATATTACCAACTCTTACCTGTACTGGCTGTCCAATAATAGCTTCATGACTATCCAGCGTAGGCTCCATCAATACATTAGACTCTCTCTCAGGGTATTGAGGTGAGTACTGAGAAGGTGCAAATACATTTATATTATAACCTCCTCTTTCAGCATTAATTGCTCCGAGAGCAAGATTAATCACGCCATCACTAATAGTTTTCTCCGATCCGTATGCCTGTAAACTAATTGAGTCATCTATAACTTCACCATTCTTGGAGACCTGCAAATAAACTTGATCCGTCCCAAGACCAGGATCAGTTGTAGTGATAGTGTAAGTATTATCGCCTTCTATGGTGAGGGTTTCATCTGGAAACATTAAGTAGTTATCAACAATTTGAGTTTTTTCGACAGAATCCTGATCAGAATCAGAGTCAGAACCTTGATCAGAATCAGAACCCCCACCAGTTATTTCATATTCAAATACCTCAATGCCTGAGTCAGGCGACCAAATAGTCATTGAATCTGAATCAACATATGGGGTATCACTTTCTGAATCAGGTTCATCATCCTTAATTGCATCACTGCCTAATTCTATCTTTACTAAGCCATCAAAGTCATTGTTTCCAAAGTTTACACTGTCTCCTTCTTCAACCCATTCAGTCCCAAGAACATCTCCTAAGTAACTAACCTCAATTTCAACCTCATCATCACTATCACTATAAGGATTATCTGAATCACTATCATCGTTGTGCCGGAAGTCAACTATTTCTAAGTCAAATCCGGCATTACCGAAGCTATCTACAGTATCATCTTCAAACAAATTATCATTATTCTCAATATCATTCAACGGAATCTGAACATTAACATTCAAATTATTTTCATCAAGCCTCGCGTAATCGTATACAATATTAAAGTTATCGTCATCATCTTCAAACGGAGTGTCACCACTGATCTTAGTACTACCAATCTGAGTACCATCTTCATACACATTTATAAAGGCAGCATCTGCAAGAGTACCAGAACCACTGAGACCTTCAAGTTCCATAGAATAACTACTTCCAAAGTTCAATACCTCAGTTCCAACTATCTCTACATCAGCTTCCGCATATTCATCAGCCGATACGGATTTAACAGGGGCTCCAAATGCTGTTAATATAAGTAAAGAAGCTATTAATATAGTTAAAATCTTTTTCATGGTCTTAGTCTCCTTCTATCTCTAGGGAATAAGGTTGATTCTCTTATGTTGTCAAGATCTAGTAGGACCATAATAAGTCTTTCGAGTCCTACTCCAAATCCTCCATGTGGAGGCATGCCATATCTAAATACTTCTAAGTAAAATTCAAATTCTTCAGGTTTTAATCCTTGGTTTTCTATTTGTTGTTCTAGTACTTCTACTCTGTGTTCTCTTTGTCCGCCTGAGCTGATCTCTATTCCATTTACGTCTAAGTCGAATGCTCTTGATGTTTCGCCGTCTTTCATTATGTAGAATGGTTTGATTTTTGATGGGTAGTTCTTTATGAAGTATGCTATTTCGTTTCTTTCTTTTTCCATGTATTCTCCTAGTTTTCTTTCTGCTTCTGTTCCCAGATCATCTCCCCATTCTAGGCCCATTCCAAGATCTTGTACTATCTCTAAGGCTTTATCGTATTTAAGTCTGGTTAATGGTAGTTCTATTTCGTAGTCACTTATTTCTGCAGCTTTAGCTAGCATTTTTTCTAGGTACTTCATGGGGTCTTCTTCGTTTTCTATGAAGGATATTTCTCCATCTATGCTCCATGATTCGTTTAGATGTCGGAATGTGTCGTGTTCTTCTGCCCTAAAGATGGGATCTATTTCGAATACTCGATCGAATCCTGTTGCCATCATCATTTGTTTGTAGAGTTGCGGGCTTTGAGCTAGGTATGCTTGTTCGCCGAAGTAATCCATTGGGAATAATTCTGTTCCCCCTTCTGTTGCTGATCCAATGATTTTTGGGGTCTGTATTTCTATGAATTCGTTTTCTTGGAAGAAGTTTCTGATCCTTTGTAGGGCTTTACTTTTTTTGGTGAATATTTCTCTTATTGCTGGTCTCCTTAGATCCATGAATCTTTTATCTAGTCTTGTGTCCAGTTCGGCGCTTACTTTTTCTGATGGATCTAGGGGGAGTGGTGATTCTGCTTCTGATATTAGTTCAATTTTTTCGGGTATTACTTCTACTCCTAGATCTGCTTTTTCAGTTTTTTGTACTTCTCCTTCTACTTCTATTACATCTTCATTTCCGAATGTACTTGCTTTGTTAAATATTTCTTCTGATACTTTTGATTCTGGAAGTGTTATTTGTATTAATTCGCCTTTGGATCTTAGGATTATGAATTTTATCCCGCCTAGGTCTCTTATTTCGTTTACCCATCCGTGTACTTTTACTTCTTTTCCGTCCATTGATTTGTTTATCATTGGATCAATCCTCTTTTCATCGGGATTCTAGCTCAATATTTTTGCCATCTAGTAGGTCTATTAATACTCTTTCTAATTTGTCGAGAGATGTTGGGAGTTTCTTTTTATCTTCTTCTGATATTATTACTTTATGAATTTTTCTTCCATCAGGTTTGTAGACGGTTCCTACTCTTTTAACACCTACTGGATACATTAGATCTAATGAAAGTTTCTTTATGTTATCTGTATCCTCAACAACTCTTATATCTTTACCGAGCTTATTTTTTAGGGCTTTAACATTTTTTCCGCCTTCACCAATTATTGGAGCAACATCCCCTCCAAATAATAATACTGCTAATCCATTTATTTCAGTAGCTCTTTTAAATTCAATATCAAGAGGTTCATCTTTACCCTCTTCAAGAAGATCGTAAAGAATTCTTGAAGCTTCAACATCTAACTGAGTAATCTCGTCTTCATCTAATTTCTTTTGGTCAGCAGGACAAAGAAGACCATCTTCTTTTAAACAAACGTTACAAATTGGAGTTTTAATTCTTTCACCTCACCAAAGTACACTTGCATACATAGTTTAAAAAGGTTTTTCGATCAATAAATTAACAAGATCTAATCTAAAAACCAAACCTCTGGAAATCTTGAGCAAAATCCTGTTACAAACTTGAGCAAAGACTAACCCATAAATTAATTTTGTACGGCAAATTTATCCAAAAAAATTTTCTATAGAATCTTATATTTATTCTCAAGATTCCTATGTACAGAGATCTCCTTCATCATAAAAATTTTTCAGGACATTAAGAGGTGAAAAACATAAATGGAACCATAAAATAGTTCAATCCAAAGAAAAATCAGGGATACATCGAAGCCGAATGCGAGGAGAAAATTTCTTCATACATGCAAGTAGATTTTGAAGGCGAAAGTCTCAAAAACGATGATAAAGTAGAATTTGAAGTAGAAGAATCACCAAAGAGACCACAAGCTAAAAATGTGAAGAAAATATAATTCTCTATTAAATATACAAATATTTCTAGAATTCATATCTTTCTCTATTTCTAATTTAAACATCCTGTACGTATCGAAAAATAATAAACCGAAACCTTTTGATTATGGAATCAACTAAATTTTTTATATGTAGGCTCATAACTGATATGGGGGAAAAGAGAAATGTTGGACTTTGATTCGACGGAAGAAATTGAAGTACCTGAAAACCTAATTGATCAAGTAATTGGTCAGAAACACGCAGTTGAGGTAATTAAAACAGCTGCAAAACAAAAAAGAAATGTATTATTAATCGGTGATCCTGGAACAGGTAAATCAATGCTTGGTAAAGCAATGTCAGAACTATTACCAACCGAGGATTTACAAGATATCTTATGTTTTCCTAATCCTGAAGATGATCATAGGCCAAAGATAAAAACAGTACCTGCTGGTAAGGGAAACGAGATAATTGAAGAGTACGAGGAGCAAGAACAGTCACAAAACAGAATAAAAAAGATCTTAATGTTTTTAATAGTAGGTCTATTGTTTATTCTAGTGCTACAGGAACCGACAACACAGAATATGCTTTTAGGAATATTTGTCTCCGTTATAATACTATTCGTATTTGCTAACACCTTAGGCGGAGGAATTGCTGGCGGCGGTGAAAACGATAACGTCCCAAAAACGATTGTAGATAACTCAGATCGCGAACAAGTTCCTTTCGAAGACGGCACTGGAGCTCATGCTGGAGCTCTACTTGGAGACGTAAGACATGACCCATTCCAGTCTGGAGGTATGGGTACACCACCACATAAAAGAGTTACTGCTGGAATGATGCAAAAAGCTCACAATGGAGTATTATTTATCGACGAAGTTGCAACACTAGAACTAAAAATGCAGCAATCGTTACTGACAGCAATGCAAGAAGGAGAAATTGAAATCACTGGGCAAAGCGAATTAAGCAGTGGAGCAATGGTTAGAACTGAGAAATCACCTGCTAATTTCGTACTAATAGCGGCAGGAAATCTAGAAACAGTTAAGGACATGCATCCAGCCCTAAGATCAAGGATCAGAGGTTTCGGATACGAACTCTATATGAGAAACACAATGGAAGATACTGACAAAAATCGAAAGAAATTAATCCGATTCATCGCTCAAGAAGTCGAAAAGGACGGAGAGATACCTCATTTTAACCAAAAAGCTGCAGAAGAAATTATTAGAGAGGCAAGGAGGAGATCAGGAAGAAAAGGTAGACTTACTCTTAAGCTTAGGGATCTTGGTGGGCTCGTAAGAGCAGCAGGCGATTTAGCCAAAAGACAGGGCGAGGAATTAACTAAGGCAGAACACATATTGGAAGCTAAAAAATCTGCAAGAACCCTAGAAGAACAGATTGCCGACCGGTATACAGAAAAAAGGAAAGAATACCAAGTAATAAAAACAGAAGGTATCGATTTAGGTAGGGTTAATGGACTAGCTGTAATAGGGGAAAAAAGCGGAATCGTATTACCTATAGAAGCCGAAATTGCTCCAGCTTCAAGTAAAACAGAAGGAAAAACGATAGCAACAGGAAAACTCGGAGAAATAGCCAAAGAAGCAGTGGAAAACATCTCAGCTCTCATTAAGAACTACCAAGGAGAAGATATATCTGACTACGATATACATATTCAATTTCTACAAACATACGAAGGAGTAGAAGGAGATTCAGCTTCTGTAAGTGTAGCAGCAGCAGTTATTTCTGCTCTAAGCGGGATAGCAGTGAAACAGGATATTGGAATGACAGGAAGCCTAAGTGTAAGGGGCAAAGTTCTTCCAGTAGGAGGAGTAACCAAAAAAGTAGAAGCCGCAGCAGAGACAGGAATCAAAAAAGTAATAATACCAAAAGCCAATGAAGACGATATTTTACTAGAAGAAAAATACGAAGAAGAAATAGAGATAATACCAGTGGAAACACTTGAAGAAGTCCTAGAGATAGCATTCGAAGGAGGAAAAAGTGTAGTTAAGGAAAAATTTGAATTCAAAAAGTAATTTCTCTTTTTTTAAAATCTATTTTTAATAACACCTATCAATAACAAAATCCGACAATTTCAATAGATTATTCTTAGCTTTACTATCCTCAAGAACCTTCAAAGCTTCCTTAGATTCTTCAATTAATTCTCCTGCCCTATTAGATGCAAATTCAACAGAACCATTACTTTCTAACAACATAATCGCCTTATCAACCTTGTCATCCTTCTCACTACCAAGAATCTCCAGAAACTCAGACCTATCCTCTTCAGGAGCATTATCTAAAAAATGAGAAACAATCAACGTCCTTTTCCCCTCAATAATATCACTACCAACTGGTTTGCCAGTATCCTCTTCATTACCTTTCAAATCAAGAACATCATCCCAAATCTGAAAACCAATCCCCATCTTCGTACCGTAATCTGCAAGAGCACCATGGTACTTTTTATTCTCGGAACCAATCACAGCTCCAGATTTTGCAGCACCTCGGAAAAGAGCACCAGTTTTGCCAAATATCATCTCCTCGCACTCTGCAGTTGAAACATCCGATCTTCCCTCAAAGTTAACATCCTGAACCTGTCCCTCACATAGCCTTGATGATGTCTTTGAGATAATGCGATAAATATGATTTAACTTTTTTGGCAAAATATTAGCATTAGAAATCGACTCAAATACCTTTGCGAAAAGAAAATCACCGGCTAAGATCCCTATATCTTCTCCCCATTTCATATGAATAGTTTGACGATTTCTTCGCATTTCATCTTCATCCATAATGTCATCGTGAACTAAGGAATAATTATGAAGTAGTTCAACTGCGGCTGCAATATATCTGGCAGATTTATCTACTTCTCCATTCACTGCTTTCACTGATTCTAATAACACATAGGGTCTTATTCTCTTCCCACCAGAGTTTAAAAGATGCTTGGATGAATTTCTAAGAATATCTGAATCTGATCCCTCTATAATCTCTAAGATCACTTTATCAACATCTTCTGCACTCCTTTTCACATCATCTATCAACCTCTCATATGACATGGTGAGCAACTCCTTAGAGATCTATCTTGTTACCGTTGCTGGAAATGAAAACATCTTCATTTACATTGTATCCAATTTCTTCCGCCAATTCAGCCAAATTCGACAGCATCTGGAAGTTTCCATGAGCTGGCAGTACATTATCTGGATCAAGAAGCTCTAACATGAATCTATAATCCCTTCTATGAGCATGACCAGATACATGAAGGCCTTTAACTATTCCGGCACCTTTTTGATTTATTTTAGTTGTCAATTGATGAACATTAGATTCATTCATCGGTTTAGGAATTACTCTAGACGAAAAGACTACCACATCTTTTTCACTTAACCTGTAAGAAGTTTCATTATTTGCCATCCTTGTTAAAACAGCGTAACGCTCTCCTTGATGGCCCGTAACGATTGGCATATAGGATTCTCGATCTTCCATAACTTTCTCCAATACATTATCTATAGCGTCTGAATATCTTACCGATTGAGTTCCACTTAAGTCTAGTAGATCTAAGTTTTGTGCTACTCCAGTATATTTACATAGAGATCTTCCAAGGAATATTGGCTGTCGCCCTACTTTATGGGCTAAATCCACTAAGTTCTTTATTCTCGCTATTTGCGAAGCGAAAGTTGTTACTATTATCCCTTCACTTTGTTCTTGCACTAAAAAGTCTTCTAGTCTAATTCTTGCTACTTCTTCACTAGGAGCATTTGTTTCTTTGTCTGCGTATAATGATTCCATTATCACTGCTTTTATTCCTTCCTCAGAAAGCTCTCTGAGTCTATCAAAATCAGTTTTCTCTCCTAAAGGGTTATGATAATCAATTTTAAAGTCGTTCATATAGAGTATGGGGCCATCTGGCGTATGTACTACTACAACCGATGCTTGTGGTATGCTATGAGTAATTTGAACAAGTTCTATTTCTATATTATCAGAGACCTGTACTCGCTCATTGTAATCCAATGACACTACAGGATTTTCTACATTATAATCTCTTTCATCAGATATCTCTGATCTTACTAGAGATGATGTGAATGGTGTTCCATATATTGGAGCGTCATATTGACTCGCTATTTTAGGTACTGCCCCTATGTGGTCTAGATGGCCATGTGATAACACAATTGCATCTATATTTTCATCTTTTATTGGTCTGTCATCGGGTATTGATCCTAAATCTTTTAATTCACTTAAACTCATTCGATTTATTTTTTCTTCATCGTATAGAAGCATTATATCTAATAGTATTCCCATATCTATTACGACTAGTTCGTCTTCATATTTTATAGCGGTCATGTTTTTTCCTATTTCTTGATAACCGCCTAATGTAAGTATTTCTACCATTTTATTCCTCCTTTTCGATTTCTTTTTTTATTTGATTGTTTTTCATTCTTCTACTGTTACTGGAACTTTTTTCAGTTCCTCAATGCTTTCTGCGCCTACTAAAAACATTGTAGTTCTTAATTCTGAAATAATCTGTTCTAATTTGTCTTCAACTTCCTTAGACCCCTTCATAGCAGGTTCTAATAATGGAAGAGCTATTCCCACTGCTTCAGCACCCATTGCTAAAGATTTAGCAACTTCAATGCCTGATCTTATTCCTCCAGATGCTATTAATGGAGACTCTGTATCAGAACATTCTAGTAATGAATATGCTGTTGGTATACCCCAATTCCAAAACTTCTTTGCAAGTCTCTTATTCTCTCCAGTTGCCCTGTAGTATTCAACGGCACTCCATGATGCTCCACCTGCTCCAGCAATATCTATTGCGTCAATCCCAGCATTTTCCAAAAGTCGTGCCGATTCCTGAGATATCCCAGACCCAGTTTCTTTAGCTATCACAGGAAATTCAAGATCTTTTAATTCTTCTATAGATTCTAAGCCTTTTCTAAAGTCTGTATCCCCATTTGGTTGAATAGACTCTTGTAAAGGATTTAAATGAACCGCCAGAGCGTCTGCGTCTATACTTTCTACAGCTTTTTTGGCTTCTTTTGGCCCATAGTTTCTAACGAATTGGGGTAATCCGAGATTACCCATGAGGAAAATGTCTGATGCTACGTCTCGAACTTGGTAAGTGTAGGTGAGTTCCGGTTTTTCTATCATCGCTCTTTGACTTCCTACCCCCATCCCTATACCAAGACTTTGAGCTGCTTCGGCTAAATTCTTATTTATTCTTTCAGCTCTATCTGTGCCTCCAGTCATAGCATTAATGAATAAAGGATATTTTATTTCTCTCCCCAAAAACTCGTTATCCATACTTATTTCTTCTAAACTAATTTCAGGAACCGATCTATGATCTAAAGTAAATTCCTCAAATTTATTAGACTTATTAAACTCAACATCATTCTTAAGACATATATTTATATGATCTTGCTTCCTTTCCTCAGTTTGATTACAATCTTCACACATAGTATCCCTACTCATTTTCAGCTACAATTCTCGTACCTAAATCCTTATTCTCAATTATAGTAATTAAATCATTTTGCAACCCATTTGAAAGCCTCAACTCAACCTCCGGGTCAAGGTCAGCTATTTTAAGCATTTCTCTTACCTTATTCTGAATACCGCCAGTCACATCAATTCCAGCAGAACCGCCTAAATCATCAACCATACTGTTACTCACTTCTTCCAATAAATTAGCACGTGGATCATCTGGATCCTTATCATAAACTCCGTCAACATCAGCTAAAAATATCACACTAGTAATTTTTTGACTTGACTTTAGATCTTTAACTAAGGCCTCTATTATCTGATCTCCAGAAAGTATATTTATTCCTTGATCAGAATCCAGAGCTACGTCCCCATATAGAACAGGAATAAAACCAGATCCAAGAAGCTCCTTTACTACTTTAAGATCAAAATAATTAGGATCACCAGAATCTACCATAAATGTTGATGAAGGAGAAACAGGGAAAACCGGTAAACCTTGATCGCTTAAATTCTTTAAAACTTTTTTATTAAGATCTATCATTGCTTTATGGGTTTCATAAAATCCTTTTCTTTGTTTATTCTTTTTTAATCCTGAGATTATATTATATTCTTCTGCTAAGGGATGTCCAAAAGATCCTCCACCATGAACTATAATAAATTTTTTATCAGGAAAAAATGATCTGATATCCGATCCAAATTCAGAAACCTTTCCCTTTCGGAATGAAAATTTCTTAGTCTTATCAGTTATAACACTTCCACCGAGCTTTAAAATCACCAATTCACTCTCTTCTCTCAATTTTAACCCCTTCCTTTGATATACCAGTAAGAATTGGTGTACCGCCGGCAATTTCTATAGCAGTGCTTACCTCTTCTTGCTTATCCGGACAAAAAGCATACATACAGCCACCGCCTCCAGCTCCAGTTAGCTTAGATCCTAGAGCTCCTGCTTCACGAGTGGCATATACTAAATCCGATAGTTCTTTATTCGATACTCCTAGAGAACTGAGCAGACCATGGTTAATATTCATTATACTTCCTAGTTTGTTTTGTTCTAATTCGTTCTCAAATAATTTCCTACTTTTCTCAACAAGATCCCCCATTGATTCAATTATCGGAGTCATTATTTCTGGATCTTCTTCTAATCTATTATTAACTTCTTTAACTAATTTGGTCGTGTTACCCTTATTACCTGTATAACCTATAACTATTGGAATTTCTTTAAAGGGTAATTGGGTGAATTCACCGTCTTTGTAATAAATTATACCTCCGACAGCTTGTACTAAGGGATCTATTCCGCTTGAGCTTCCTTGAACGCTCAATTCAGTCTTATGACCTAATTCTCCAATCTCTCTATTATCTAATTCAACTCCTAGTAATTCGCTTACTGCAGCTATCGATGCGTTTGCTACTGCCGCAGATGATCCAAGACCAGCCCCTACGGGAATATCAGATGATATGGATAAAGATATGCCAGAATCAAGATTTGTTTTTTCAAGTACAAGATCCACAGCATTTTTGACATAACCAAGTATTTCAGCCGCCTTTCCATAATCGGCTTCCATAATAATTTGATCTTCTTTGAAGGATAAAGTTAATCCAGGAACTTTAATATCATCAGCCTCTATCTTTATGCCTTTCTCCTCGTTCCTCCAGGCATCAACATATGTTCTTGTATTTATCGAAGCTGCAATTGCTGGTTTGCCGTGAACTACTGAGTGTTCACCGAATAAAATTACTTTACCCGGGGATGAAGCTGTTACTTCTTCCATCAACTCACACCTACTTACCTTCGAAAGTAAGTGCTCCATATCCCACTACTGAAGCAGGTTCTTCCATGAAACTAAAGCTAGTATCATATGAAAGCATTTTACTTCTCTTTTTTTCAGGAATCAGATCCTTTAAAACAGTGATCATAGTAGCAGTAGAACCATATCCACACATTGTGTATCCTCTTTCTTCTATCCATTCATACATACTTTCAATATCATATCCCATTATGATCTCTAAAAGCTCTTGATCCAGTTCTTCAACTTTCTCGGGTACATCATTTTCAGGAAACGGAATATAACCATATCTAGATCCATAATGCATTAAATCAGAGCTTGTTATAACTATAACATCTCGATTCAGTTTTTTTATTGCCTCTAAAATTCCTTCACCGAGATTAATCATTTTTCCTTTTTCTTTCTGTCCTATCGAGATTGGAAGTATTTCAAAGTCTTCAGAACACGTTTTTTGAAGAAATGGTACTTGAACTTCAATAGAATGTTCGTAGTGATGTCCTCCCTCATCGAATTCTGCTCTCGTATTATTATGTATTTCTCTTTCTAGCTTTTCGTCAACAGGGACTTTACCAAGTGGGGTTTCCCAGTCTTGTGAGGAGAGAGAAATTTCCTGTCCTCGACCTGTATGGTTTGGACCTAGAATGAGAAATGTTTCGGGAGTTCGATTTATCGATCCAAAAAATTCAGCGGCTACTTGTCCTGAGTACTTATATCCTGCGTGAGGTACTAGACCACCAAATGTTTTAGCGCTTCGTTCTTCCACATCGGCCAGCATATCTTCTAAATAACTATCTAGTTCTTTAGAACTTCTTGGGTAAAATTTACCAGCAGCCGCCATTTTTCTGACCATTTTAAAACCTTAAATGATTTGAAAATAAAAAACTATTAATATATATTTACTCTAAATCCTCTACTTCTTCTTCGGTAATATCGGCTTCGAAGTCCTCTACTTCGTATTTATATTCTTCTGGAGAGTCTATCTCGCCTCTACTTTCAAGAACTTCTCTTGTGAGGATCCAGTAAACCAATGATATTGATTCTCTTCCTTTATTATTAGCTGGGATTGCAAGATCAATATCTTTTATTGACGAATTTGTATCCACTATAGATATTACTGGTATACCAGCTCTTCCAGATTCTTTTATTGCTTGGTTATCGGTTTCAGGACCTATCACAAACACTACTTCAGGCTCAATATACTCCTCAATCCTTGGATTAGTTAAAGTACCGGGAACGAATCTATCGGTTATAGTTCTGGCTCTTAAAGCCTCAGACATTGACTCAGCAGCTTTCCTTCCATATAGACGTGAAGTCACTATTAATATATCTTCAGGCTCAAAACGAGCTAAAAACTTACCAGCAGTCTTGAGTCTATTATCAGTCTTATTTATATCAAGAACAAACAAACCATCAGGTCTTGATTCATATACGAATTGCTCCATTTCTTTCTTTTTTTGATGAGTACCTATGTGAACACCGGAGGACAAGTACTGTCCGACCGGAACCAAAAGATCTTCTTCATCTTTTTCAATCTCCATTATTTTCACCTCTTCTTATTACAGTAATTGGAATCGCATCTTCCTCATATTCTTCTATCGCAACTTCAAGTGGAGAACTCCCTTCAGGAGGATCAACGAGTACAGGTGCTCCCATAGAAATCTGAAGAGCTCTCGCACCAACTATTCTTGCCTTTTCAAATCTTCCGTATTCCAAAAACATCCCCTCCAAGGGAGAGTAAAAACTATATTGAACATAATTTGAACATGAAATATTGAAAGATAGGGTATATAGAGGCCATCGTTATTTAAATACTGATAACTGCCTCCTAGTTCTAATATTGGCAGTTATTCTTAAGCCTTCTATAATCTATCTATAGTTTTCATTCTGTTCTACTACTTCATCAATCAGGTCAGCATGAGTTAGAACCGTTTTCCTGCAGCAATATCTGTTCAATCCTAAATCATCTAGGACTTCTTCAGGATCTTGGCCTTGGTCGACCCTATCTTGGAATTTTTCGTATTTGTCTCCTATAACGTTTCCGCACGTAAAACATCTTACAGGGATAATCATATAATTCATCCCAATTAACGGTACGATTTCTGTCTCTTGGATCTTGCGCCTTGAGAGCTTCTATTCGGTTTCCTAGTTTCTTTAGTTCTGTAATCGCCTTTAAGCATTGATCTATCGTATTCAAGGAATTCGTCTCTAAGATCAGGATCATTGGAATACTCTACTAGTCCTCTCGCTAGAGCCATCCGTGCAGCTTCTGCTTGTCCCATAAAGCCTCCGCCCTCTACTTCAATTTCTATATCTATTTCTTCTACAAGATCCTTAGCCAATAATGCGGGCTCTTTAACTAGTTCTCTAACCATCTTAGGCTCATAAACCTCAAGAGGTCTTTTATTAATCCTAATTCTGCCTTCACCATCTTTAATAGTTGATCTGGCAACGGCAGACTTTCTCCTACCTTTCGTTTGAATATTATCCATTTATTTTCCCCCCAAATATCGAGAAATCTCACCAACAGTCATATAATTTAGAGTACTAAGCTTTGAAGAATTAGCACACTCAATCTTTTCAATTTCAACATCTTCAAATTCCTCAGGAACTTCAGAATACACTGTTAATTTTTCAAAGGCCTCCTTACCCTTAGATTTCTTCCATGGAAGCATCCCACGAACAGTCCTCCTAATAATATCATTAACACCACGCGGGTAAAAAGGACCTCTCCGAGGATTAACAAGCATCTTATAGTTCCATCTTTCCTCATACTTCTCCAAAATATCTTCCTTACTTCCGGTTACGACAACATCCTTAGCATTAACTATAGTAATATCTTCACCATCTAACAACCTACTCGCAACTTTAGACGAAAACCTTCCTAAAATCAAATCTTTAACATCAATCACAGACATATTATCACTCCATTATTCTAATACCTGATCCACTAGGATTCACATCCATAAGCTCTCTAATAGAAAGCACTTCACCATTTCTTCCAATCTTTTCCCTAGCCGAATCACTGAAATCCCATGCAGCTACTTTCAAAGAATGCTTCAAACGACCGGATCCAAGCACCTTACCTGGAACAACTACAAAATCCTCATCCTCCGTATTTCTATTAAGAGAACTAATATTAACTACAGCTCTCGATCTACTACTACTCTCCAATCTTTCAGCTAAATCTCGCCAAATATCTACATCTTCCTCTTTAGACATATCCTTTAAATCTTTAATGAGTCTGTTTAGTTCTATATTATCTGAACCAGATGCCATTGTAATTCCTCCTTTTATTTTTTATTCAGAATGCGGAGGGAGGGATTTGAACCCTCGGACCCCTCCAGGAATGGATCTTGAGTCCATCGCCTTTGGCCTGACTCGGCAACCCCCGCTGAAATAATGAAATTGAAAACTAGATTATATTATAAAACTCACCTTACTTCCTCTATCATGTTAATAAATTCTTCAGATTTATTACAGAGAACATTTAGTGCTTTAGTAAGCATTAATTTAATTGGTAGTTCTCCATTACTCTCAACTGTGAAAACATATGACCCTGGAACTTCCTCCGTTTCAACGAATTCTTCTAATTCGCGTGGAACATTCACTCTTTCAGTGGCAATTACGCGGAGTTCATCTCCCTCCTCTTCCACTTCATAATCCGAATACCTTTCTTTAAGTTCTTCAATATCTATTACTTCTTCGGAACAATCAAAGACTAACTTTTCCAATTTTTTATAATAGGC
>CAYTEI010000006.1:0-29197 GCA_964436705.1 uncultured Thermococci archaeon | reverse complement strand
GGTTGCCATTTGGCGTGATCTTTCCCTTCTCCAAGTGTTACATTCGCTATTAGTGATATCTTCTGATCATTTCCAAGTTGAATCAAAGGTATATTTGGATTCGCTGGTCCTATCTCAGGATCATCTGTTTCTAGATCACCTGAAGTAATTTTTTTAGATCCTTCAGCTTCTAATGTTAACTCCACTTCAATGTTTGGCTTGTCTAGTACTTCTTTAGGCGTAACTATTGGGAGCATCCCAAGTCTATGTGCTATGATCTCGTCAAAAAGTACAGAACTATTTTCGTATATTGAAACCTCATCAACAGCTAAAGTTGGAACTTCCGTAATTATAGTACGCCTAAGCGCATTTACGAATTTAACATTAGCATCCTCTAAGAGTAATCTTACTTCCCCATCACTTCTTTCAAGTACTTCAGTCCTCATTATGTCACAAATCCCTATCTATTACTTCTTTTAGGACGGGTTCCATCATGCGGAATAGGAGTTACGTCCTCTATCTTTCCAATATTTAATCCGGCTCTGGCAAGTGCTCTAATAGAAGCCTGAGCTCCTGGACCAGGAGATTTTGACCTACTTCCTCCTGGGGCTCTAATTCTAACGTGTACCGAATCAATCCCCTTATCTTTAGCTACTTCTGCAGCCTGCCCAGCAGCTTTCATTGCAGCGTTAGGAGAAGATTTCTCCCTATCAGCTTTAACCACCTGTCCACCAGAATTCATTGCTATTGTCTCAGCTCCAGTAACATCAGTTATATGAATAATCGTATTATTAAATGAAGCATAAACGTGAGCTATTCCCCATTTACTCATCATCATCACCTTCGTTACTTAAATTTGGTCCACTTCCCTTATATGGTGAACCAGCTGCATAATCTATACTTCTTTCTTCGTTTTTAGGAGTTATATATCCTGGTGAGTCAACTTTTTTTCCATTAATGTCTATGTGTCCATGAGTTATCATTTGCCTGGCTTGTTTTATTGTGTTCGCTAGGCCTTGTCTCTCTGTGAGTGTTTGTAGCCTTCTATCAAGGATATCTTCAACACTCATAGATAATATATCATCCAGATTAGCATCTTCGTGAAGCATTCCAAGCCTGTAAAGCCTGTTAAGTAGCTGTTGCGACTCTTTTTCTGCTTGATCGCCAGTGGTAGCTAATAAACTTCTTGCTTGGCCTCTGTACCTTCTTAGTTTACTGTAAGATTTCCATAATTCTTTCTTATTCCTTAATCCATACTTGTTCATTAGTTCAGATTCTCTCTTTATCCGATACTCTTCCCAAGGACGGTTAGGAGTATCATATGATTTTTGACTTTTCTTTGGATCTCCCATAGATTATTCCTCCTCTTCTTCTTCCTTTAATCTTTCAGCTTCTTCTCCAATTTTTTCTCTGCTAACACCAAGAGTGGAACCCCCTCTGAAATTACCTCTAGTTCTTTGACCTCTAACTGGAAGGCCAAGTTTGTGCCTTATTCCTCTATACGCATCAATTTCCTGTAGTCTCTCTATATCCTGTTGTTCTTGGAAGTCTAATTCAGATCCTATCAAGTGAAGGTCCTTACCAGTTTCAAAATCTTTCTTTCGATTAAGAACCCATCCAGGAATCTTACTTTCCGAATCAGTATCCTTTAGATCCTCTATAATTGATTCAATTTTCTCTACATCTTCATCTGAGTATGAACCTAACTTCGCATTCGGATCTACTCCCGCCTCTTCACATAATGCGTTAGCAACTCTTACTCCGATCCCTTTTATGTCTGAAAGAGACCATCTCGCTTTTCTATCTCCTTCAAGATCTGTTCTCGCAATACGAACAATTTCTTTCTTTACCATTTAATCACCCTTCCTTAATTCGGTGAATATTGTAATTTATACTAATTTATCGTAGTTATACTGATTTGAGAGCGATAGTAATCTCAATCCCCTTATTCGGGAAAAATTCAACGCCGGGGCTGGGATTTGAACCCAGGTGACCTTAGGGGGTCACGAGATCTCGAATCCCGCGCCTTGCCTGGCTAGGCTACCCCGGCACTTATAATTTTTATTGATACTTAAAGGTTACCACATTTTGGGATAAAGATCCCTCGAAATAATTATTTTTTCCATCTCTACTGCTAGTCCTTGATCGTTTTCTAAGATGTGGGCGTCATTATTTACGGTTTCACCAAATCCAACTAACTCATTCTTCATAGTTACAACCGCTACCTCATCTCCCGCATTTAATCCTTCATTGAAGGCCGATATTCCAGGTATACCTAGATCAGCTCCATGAGACAATGCTGAAACAGCAGAATCCTTTATCCATACCTTCTCCATTGGATCTACTACTTTTTCCACTGGAGAAACAGCATTTCTAATAAATTCCTCGTTATTTCCATTTTTCCAAAATTTATAGAAATCTAGTAGCTCGTGTAAAGTTATTGAGTTTTCTTCATTAAACATGCCAGTTCTAATCCTTCTTAATTCATCCATGTGTGCACCAGTACCAAGAAGATAACCAATATGTTGGCATAATTTTCTTACATACGTTCCAGATTCACAATCAATTCTTATAAGCAGATTTCTTCCTTTCTTATCTAAAACTTCAATCTCATGTATTTCCCTGGTTCTAAGCGTTCTTTTTACTGCTGCTCTCTGTGGTGGCTTTTGATAAATTTCCCCTGAAAATTCCTTCACAACCTCTTCTATTTTTTGCATATCAGCTTCATCATGTAAGTAAATTAGAGAAACGTATTCTTTAGTCCCATGTAATAATTTCTCAAGAACTCTTGTTACTTTTTCACCGGCTACTGGTAGCACACCACTTACCTTTGGATCAAGAGTACCTGCATGACCTGATTTATTGAACCCTAACATTTTCTTTATCCAATCAACAACTTGATGAGATGTAGGGCCAGGAGGCTTATCAACATTAATAATACCATATTTCAAATACTGATCAATTGGTCTTTCCCTTGGAGTGAAACCAAAATCTGAATCTGTTTCAACCCTTTCTCTAATAACTACATCTTTCTGGTCGTAAATACTCTCCAAAACCTCTGAAACAGAACTTTCATTATTGTTCACTACCATCCCTCATATTATTAATAGCAGAGCCCAAAATATTTACAACGCCATCAACGCTCCACTTTGCCGTATTCAATGTTATATCATAGATAGATTGATCATCTAATTCAATATCATAATATTCTCTGTATCTTCTTTTATTACTTCTCTCTCTTTTCATAGTCTGTTCTCTTACTTTTTCAAGTGGCTTATCTTCTCTCTTACTAATTCTATTCATCCTAACTTCATCAGGCGCCCATAACCAAACTTTTATGTCAGCATAATCTTTAGCCATCCAACCTGCTAACCAAGCATCTAAGACAACATCATTTTTTTCTCGAGCAATTTTTTTCTGTCTCTGGTCTACCATTTTGTCTATTTCTTGATCTTGTTCAGCTAACTTCTGGAATTCATTTAAACCCATTCCTTTCTCTTTTGCCATTTCCCTGAATATCTTACCTGCGTTAATTTCTTCCAAGCTAAATCTTCGAGCTATTTTTTTGGCTACAGTTGACTTTCCAACACCAGCAGGACCACTTATAGCAATTATCATTAAATATCACTGTTTATTGCATCCCTAATGCTTTTCTTAGTATTTGAGATACGAACATAGTTGTCATGATATACCAACCTATGAAACCAAGTTCTGCTCCACCGAACTGTACTCCACCGTAGTTAACGAAACTATGAAATGTAGCTAACCCAGGTATACTAAACGGGAAATTTATAATGACTATACCTGCAAAGTTATGCATAAGCCATCTGAAGAAAATTATTATGGGTATCATGTAGACTATCATTGGTTTTAATGTCATTTTCATCATTTCTGATTGTAGCGACATCATTTCCTTTGAATCTTGTTTAACTTTTTTCCCACCGCCATCAGACATGTCTCTATCTGCCTGCATCTCTTTTAACTCATCTTGTATCTCTCTTCTTCTTTCATTATCGACCATAACGTAGTTCACTAGGGTTATTAGAGTTGATACTATGATCCCGGCTGCTAAGATTACCCAAAAAGGAGAGTAATTGTTAATTATTGGGCCAAATATCACGTCTAACCCCGAATACAGTGGTTCAGTGATCGCTTCTAACACCATTTTCTCACCTCACTACTTTTTTTAAATATATTGATTTTGTATTAAGTTCTCATTATTAATAAATAAAACTAATGATATTAATAAAAACCTAAAATAGAGAAGTTTAAAAATTAATCTTTACCTAAGAAACTCCTCATTCCAGGGAACATCTCTGCTGCTTTTTCTTTAGATATGTCCTCATATAATCTATACATTATTCCCGCAGTTAATAGTATACCTGTTCCTGATCCAAGAGCTCCAGTGAATTGTGCAAGCGCTGCCAGTAATCCTATAGTAGCTGAACCCATTACAGTTATATAAGGAATATATCTGTCCAAAACCTTTTCCAGTATCCTTACATCACCTCTAAATCCTGGGATTTTCATGCCACTTCTCTTCAATTTCTGAGCCACTGATCTTGAATCTAGTCCTGTTAGTTCTACCCATAGTTTACCAAACACTATTGCGGCTATTATAAGCATTACTGAATAAATAATAGCTTTAAAGGGCTGTTGCATTACATTAACTATGCCTCGAGGCGCAGTAAAGTACGAAGCCGGTCCACTAACTATATTTCCATTTTGAACAGTTCCTAATAACGTTATTCCAAAGTTATTGTAAAGGACTCTAGTTATTAGCTGTACATTCATGAACAATGCTGAAGCTAATATTACAGGTAGTACTGACGTATATATGAATTTAAGCGGATATCTTCCCCTAGTTCTCATCCTTCCATAGGATAAGGGAATTTCAACTTTCATTCCTTGGATATAAATCACTACGATGAAAATTAGTATAGTAAAGGTCAATTGCAACATATCAGCGAGTCCCTGGCCCCTAATAAACTGCGGTGAACCTTGTAGAACAGAACTTATAAATCCAGGAATAGCTCCTACTATAGCTTTATCTCCTCCAGAAGTTAAAATCTCTTGAGCCCTTAATGGACTAAATGTTCTAGTTATTATGGTTCTAGATACTCCTGCAGCAATGAAAAGACTTATTCCACTACCTACACCCCACTTGGAAACTACTTCATCCATATAAACTAGTAAAGTTCCACCTATACCTAGCTGAAACGTTAATAGTGCTGTTATTGAGATTGGATTTGCTCCAAATGCACCAGCTAGCACATACAAAGCTCCTTCGAAGAATGATAGGAATATACCTAGCAATTTTTGAGTACCTTGGAATAAAGCCTTATCAGCAGGATTATTCATATCTAACTTAACTATATCGGATCCTTGAAGAAGTTGAAGTATAATACTGGCAGTTACTATTGGACCAATCCCTAAGGTAAGTATGGAACCACTTCGACCCGCAAGTACGGCTCGTAATGACTCAAAGTAATCCTGAGCAGTTTCAGGAACCCCAAACATAGGAACCTGAGTTAAAGCGAAATATAAGATTAAGATACCAGCCGACCACATTAACTTCTTCTTTAAGGTGATATGCTTCTTCGGACCACCTACCGAAGGCATTATCCTAATTATCGGTCTTAAGTATTCAAGGTAAGAATTAGACATTATCTACACCTTTTCAGTGTTAATCTCCAACCACTTCTACTTCTCCACCGGCTTCCTCTATTTTCTTTTTCGCACTATCACTTATTGATTTAGTTTTAACAACGAAGCTATCATCTATACTGCCCATTCCGAGAACCTTTACATCTTTATCAGCAAGATTTACGAGTTTTTCACCGTCTTGTTCTATTGCATATTTATAGAGATTACCGACATTTAGTGCTTCTTTTTCAATAGTGTCTACTGGTCTGGTAAATCCTTTCTGTCCAGGAGCTTTGTAGTTAGGGAATTTAGTCTTTGATCTTTTTCCAGAACCGGCTTTTCCTACACCGCCTCTATGCCCAGATCCTCTACGATTCTTTACGTTTCCTCCACTCGAGGATCTTTTTCCTCTACTCCTTTTCTTTTTACTTCTTTTTGACATTAATATCACCTTAAATCATTCTTTTTAGTAAATTATTTATTTTATCTTCTCTGTATCCTAGAGATCCATTTGGAAAATGCCTTTTTGTGTTTTTAAATCCTTTAGAAGGGGAGTTTAATCTAAAAACTGATTTAATGCCAGCATCACTTAAAGAGTATTCCCCATCTATTAATCCTTCAGCGAATTCTTCCAAAGATACCTCCACTTCATTTTCAATGTAATTCTCAGTTAATTTTTCATCACCGGCCAACCTGCCTCTTTTGAGTATCATTTCAGCGAGCGTTTCTTTATCTATTTCTCCCCAAGTTACTTGATCTTTCGCTTTATTTAGCATGCCTTCATTCGATGAGGTTTCTTCAAGTAAAGTGCAATGATTATTCTTATGGAGATTCATCATTTCAATTGTTTCTCTTACTCCTCCGGGAATATTTACTTGTCCACCTATCCTAATTACTGCATACATTGTCTATACCTCCGGTTCTGCTTCTTCGACTTGTTCTACTTCTCCCTGAGGAGGAACAATCTTATTTAAATTATATAAGGCATTAACAGTAGCTTTAGCAAAATTAATTGTTGTATCTGTTTTCCCTAGAGTTTTTGACCAAACATCCTTCACTCCAGCTAGTTCTAGTACTTTTCTACCAGTTTCTCCTATTGCCAGGCCAACTCCTTTCGGGGCGGGTATTAGAGTTACTTCCACGCTACCCGATTTGCCTTTTACTTTGTGGGATACAGAGTGGGATCCACCACATTTGCACTCCCAAGACCCGCAACCTCTTTTTATATGAACTAGATCTTTCTTTGCATCTTTAATAGCCATCCTAATTGCTGATCCTATCTCTGATTCCTTACCTTTACCAATTCCAACGAATTCTTTACCATCACCGATAACTGTTGTGACTCTAAATCTCATCCTTCTTCCAGAATCAGTCATTCTTGTCGTCATTCTCACGTCAAGTACTTCTTGATTATCTCTGTCGTTAACTTCCGGTAGTAATGTATTTATAATTTCAGTTTCTTTAAGGGGCAAATTAGTCTCCATTGCGTCTCCTATTGAAGATATCTCGCCTTCATCTACTAATCTACCTAATCTCGTTCTTGGAATCCAATTTTCATTCTCATTCTGATTACCATTTGACATTTTATCACGCTTATTAATCTTGATTAGAATTCTTCATCTATATTTGATTTTACTTCTTCGAAGTGTTCTGGTAAATTCTCAGGGTCCAAATCTTTTTCATTGTATCTTGAGTAAGTTTTTCTTTTTTCTTCACTATCCATCGATGAGGCATATTCGGCTATGTGTTCTCCACGTATTCTATTTTCCTCTGGGATCTTTTCTTCTCCATGAGGGACCACCAATCCAGCGTCCAGTGCTCCTTTAAGCATGGAAAATACTTTAGATCCTTTTGAGGGAACATGAAGACCTATATCATGGACTCCTTCTTTTATTCCTTCTTCCTGAGCCCTCTTACCTAGCAAGTATCCGGTTAGATATGCTGCTGGTAAGTTGCCTGTATGAGATTTCCAGCCATAGTTTTCAAGCGCTTTTGATTGAGCTGATGTTATTATCTTATCTCCCTGTTCTTGGATCTCAGCCAATTGTACAATACTCTGGTTCTCAGTTTTTCGTGTTATCAACCTAGGTTTCCCAGACTTTACCAATTTCAATCTTTGTTCATAATCAGTTCGTCCTTCTCTTCTTCTTTTAAAGGGTAAATTGTATCTTGAATCTGTCATTTTACTCACCTATTATATCTCTACTCTCTAGATAGTTCTTAAGCTCTCTTTTAGAGCTAAATCGACCACCACTAGCCATATTGTAAAGATCCCTGTATTTTGATGTTGTTATCTCATCACTATCTCTTAATTCTCGTAGATAAGATCTTATAGATCTTATGTTTTCCTTCCACTTATCTTTCCTCTTCTTCCTAGCTCCTTTACTACCTTTTCTACTCCCATGTCCGCTTTGACGTCCTTTACTCTTTTGTTCTTGTCTTTTTTTCGCTTTTCCACGACTAACTCCCTTCACAGGTCTCTTATCTATTACTTCATCTTCTATAAGTTCTCTAACATCTTGTCTAGTAATGGCATTTGATATCTCTTCGATTCCCTCTGGATCCATCCAGACTTTATTCTCGCCAACACCGAGTATATCGGCAGCCATTCTTCTTTGTGAATTTAAATTCAAAGTAATCACCTTACTTATTTAGAACCTTTATTCCAAGCTCATCAGACTCGTCTATTATAGTAGAACGTTTTTTCCCGCCGACTTTAGAAGCAATTCTCGCAGCTTGAGTTTCAGAATCGAGTTCTCTCAATTCCTCAACATTATGAACTAATATATCCTCATAACCAGAAGGATGTAAACCTCTTTCATCTTTAGGGGTTCTGTAACCAATGGAAACCACCTTAGGAGCTCCCTTCTGCTTAATTCGCATCTTATTGTTATTACCTCGGGGTTTTCTCCATTTACCTTTTAACTTCTTATGTTTCCATGTTTCTCTTCTTCTAAATCCTTTTCCCATTTAATCACCTCTACTTGTTATGTAGATCCCATCCTGGAATCTTCTTGGATCCTTACCTTTAATCTGAGTAGTTTTCTCTATATTTGAGGCTGTTTGTCCAACTGCATCTTTATCAGGTCCTCTAACATATATTTCTTCATCCTGATCATCTACCTCTACTCTAGCCGGGTCCAAAATTTCTGCCTTTCTAGGATGAGCTTCTCCAAGGAAATTCTCAATGACAACGTAACCTCCTTCAACCGTAACATCAATAGGGAAGTGAGCGTAAATAATCTTTAATTTATATTCAAATTCTTCCTGAACGCCTTCAATAGCATTCCTTATATGAGAAGCGAAAGAACCCATAACAGCTTTTTCTTTTTTTCTTGGATCTGGATGATTAATCATAACCTCTTCATTATCCGCTTTAATATTAACTCCTGGATAGCTAAGCTCCTTTGAAACCTCACCATTTGGACCACTAATATCGATTTTATTATCAGATTTCAATTTCACTTCCACTTCCTCGGGTACGTTTATCTCCATGAAATCACCTCAGTATACATAGGCAATTAAACGACCGCCTATCCCTTTTTCCATCGCTTTATCATGATTCATTATTCCTTTATCAGTAGAAACTAATAATGAACCAACATTGGCAGCCGGAAGAAACCTTCTTTCCCATTTCTCATATTCATCTTTCTTAACCGCAAATCTAGGTTTGATCGCTCCACAATTATTAACATTTCCTAAAAGATTTACACGGAAGATACCAGCCTTTCCATCATCAATATACTCAAATTCTCCTACATATCTTTTCCTCTGTAAGGATCTTAAAGTAGAAGCGATCATTTTTGAAGCAGGCTTAATCTCAATTTCTTTCTTACCTACTCTTTCAGCGTTTTTGATCTTTACCATTGCATCATTATATGGATCAATGCTCATTGTAACACCTTATCTATTCTTTTTAAATCCTAATTCCCGAGCCTTTTCTCTAAAACATTGCCGACATAGATTAAGACCATACTTTCTAATCACGCCAGTTTTATCTCCACATCTTTCACACTCGGGTGTTTGTTTCTCTCCCAAATTAATCACCTCACGACCTCAACATCAAATTCTCGCTGAAAAAAGTCCATGGACTCTTCTCTCGTGAGTCTATGCTCTTCAGGAATTTTCCTTTGTTCGATTCTCCTTTTCTTTATTCTGAACCCTGGACGTTCCATCGAAATAATAACATCCAATCCATGAATACCAATATCAGGATCGTATTCCATCCCAGGTATTTCAATATGTTCTTCTATACCGAAACTAAGATTACCTTCCTCGTCAAACGAACCAGCAGAAACCTCTTTATTCTTAGCCTCAAAAAGCCTACTTAAAACCTCTTTAGCCTTCTCATCTCTAAGTGTAACTAATGCTCCAATTGAAAGACCCTCACGTATTCCCCATTCAGGATTAGTGCCTTTCGACTTAGCTTCTATCGGTTCTTTCCCACTAAGATCTCTTAAAATCTTCTTCGCATTCATTACCTGAGAACCACTTTCTCCAGTTCCTATATTTAATATCGTTTTCTCTATTCTAGGCTCTCTCATCTCATTAGACATTTATCTCACCGTAACCCTAGGTTCATCTTCTCCAATAACAATCACATAATCCTCAAGAGTTTCAAAAGTTCCATCTTCACCTTCAACAGTAACTAGATTCGGATCAGAAGATTCAATAGTTTTTATCTCTTTAATCTTCCCTATTCTACCAGCATTCCTACCACGGGTAATAAACGCTAAAGCTGATTCTTCGAACTTAAAGCTCTCAGAAATCTCCATTTCCGGCATTTTCATTAAAAGAGAATCTTTAGTATCAAAAACATCCTCTTCCGGGTTCATTGGATCCTCAAGATCTATCTCTATATTCGTACCATCATGGAAGTTATACTGGAGATTACCTCCTTCAACTAACGTTTTATCTTTCAACTTCATTGGCTTCATTCCAGCTTCATCTTCATCAACTTGAACTGCTACTAGCCTTCCAAGCTCATTCGGAACTATTCGATAATATTCGTTCAATTCCTTAAATGAAACTACATCCATCACTCCAACCGGTGTATCATACTTTCTAACTACTCTACCATCGACTAAAACTTTTTCCTCATGAAGTATTCTCTTAACTTCACTCAGATTATCTGCATATTCGAGTAGATCTCTTATCACCATTGTGATTGGAATTGCTGATTCTTTCGAATGGGGTCCGGGATGGGTTCCAACTACCCATGGTTTAGATGCGGGTGCCCCGTATTGTTTCGGTGATGAAAATCCTTTTACATGTCTTGACATTTAATATCCCTTCCTTCCTAACATCTTTTCTCTCTCATCATCATTTAAATCTAAACTAGTTATCATAACATTCGAAGCATCAAGAGGATAAAAAACAGTTTCCCCTCCGCCTTTCTCTATTTCTACATCGTCTACGTTAATAGTGCCATCATCATTTATTCCTCTCACTTCACCACTTATTCCCTCAAAGTCTCCTCTAACTACTTTAACCTCATCGCCAGATCTAATTGGAACAGATCTTGTCCCATATTCTTCTCTAAGATCTTCTGATAAATGTGAAGTCGGGTTTTTTCTCGTCATATTAATACACCATCCTCGCAAGTCCGCCTACTCTTACCCATTTTTCAGCAGCTTCTTTAGCTACAGGTCCTTGAATTTCAGTTCCTTGTGGAACTCCTTCTTCTGATACTACTACACCAGCATTATCTTCGAACTTAACTCTCATTCCATTTAGCCTTTGATATCCTTTTTTCTGCCTAATTATTACAGCATATACAACATCCTTCCGAACATCGGGTTTACCTTTCTTCACCACGGCTTTTACTAAATCTGAAACTCCTGCTTTAGGAACTCTCCGTTTAACTCCCTTATAATTCATTACACCCGTAATTTCAAGCACTCTCGCACCAGAATTATCAGCACAGTTAAGCCTCGATCCAACCTGTAAGCTTCTGTCCGGTCTTACTGGGGTCGTTCTTACCGTTTCACCTGCTCCCTTTGGCATCAATTATTCCTCCTTTTCTACTAATACATATTTCTTTGTTTTGCTCAAGGGTCGGGTCTCTGCAATCTTAACCCGGTCCCCTACCTCGACATCGATGCACCCGGGATAATGAACTGGAATCTTTGAATTCCTAACCTCGTACCTTTCGTACTTTGGAACGAATTTATAATACTCGTTTTCAATTACAATTGTTTTATCCATCTTGGTGCTAACTACTTCTCCCTCTAGGGTTTTACCCCTTACCGATAAACTACCGTGAAAGGGACAATTTTGATCCTCACATTCTCTATCAGGTTCTTTCACATCTAATCCAGTCATTTAATCACTCTCACATTGAATATTGATTCTTTAAATTCTCATTCGAAATGAAATATATTTTTCCTACTTTAATCGTTCATAAGGTCTACCTACTATCTCAGAACCCTGGATATGGACTTCTTCATTATCTCCACGGGAAAAAACAAAGTTACAATTGGATTTTGGAATCCTAAGATCATCTTCCGCAGTTCTAATCACTAATGTTTTCTTAGTTTCATCAACAATGATCCCTGATAATCCAATATTATCTTTATTCGAGCTCTCTACTACTTCCACTTCAAGTCCAATAAGTTCCTTTCGAACTAATCCCTCGGAATCCATCCAGATTACCTTATTTAACATTAATCATTTCCGTGGAGTAGCCTAGATCTACTAAAATATCTTTCATACGATGTTTATGGTTTCCTTGAAGTTCGATTCTTCCATCTTTTACTGTGCCGCCACAGGCAAGTTTACTCTTAAGTTTCTTTCCTAGATCTTCTAAGTCCATTTCTTTTTCGTTGATTCCTTCCACGATAGTCATGATCTTACCGTATTTTCTTTCTTCCGTTTTTACAGTGATTTGTTGTTCTTCTTTTCGAACTTCTTTCATTAACATATCTTCTATAGGGTTTTTACCAGGCATATGTTATTTGCTCCTCCTTTTTTCATTTTTTATAGTAAGTAACCTTGCTATGTCTTTTTTAAGATCCCTAATTTTCATAGGGTTCTCCATGGATGAGCCCATAGAGTTCATTGCTCTTTCACGAGCTAATTCAGTTTTTAGTTCTTCAACTTTATCATTTATTTCTTCTAAACTCATCTCTCTTATCTCAGCTGACTTCATTTATTCTCCCTCTTTAGAGGACTTTTCATCTGATTCAGATTCTTCTTCTAGTTCCTCTTCTATTTCATCGATCTCATCAACTTCCTCTTCCATTGGTTCCTCTTCTAACTCAACGATTTCCAATTCATCTGGCAACTCTACTCCTTCAGGCATTATTCGAACTTGAACTCCAACAGTTCCAGGCTTTAATCTAGCTACATCTTCCCCAAATTCGACGTCATCAATCGCTACTTGTCCACATTTCTTTAAATATCCATCTCTAAATCTTACTGTTTGACTTCGTCCGCCTCTTAGCTTCCCGGAGAATTTAATCTCAACGCCTCTAGCTCCAGCTTCCATAACCTTTCTTTGTGCTCTATAACCCACTTTACGGAAATAGAAACCTTTCTCTAAAGATCTTGATAAATCATTTGCCACAACCGCTGGATTTAAGTAGGGTTCTTCTACTTCGTTAACATCTATCTGAGGATTTTCTAGGTCGAATTCTTCTTTTAGTTCTTTTGTTATCTTCTTTATGTTACTTCCACCACGACCAATCACCATTCCTGGTTTCTGTGCATATACAGTAATATTCATCCCCATAGAAGTCTTTTTCATCTCCATACCGCCATAACCAGCTCTCTTTAATTCATCACGGAAGTAATCCTCTATCATGAGTTTCTTTTTATTATCATTAATGAAATTCTTTTCCATAGCCATTATCTTTCCTCCCCTATGAATTCAACGTTAGTTGTTTGCTCATTAAACTCTCCAGTTCTACCGAATGCTTTGGGATCGTAACCTTCAATCTCAGTAGCTTTAGAAGCTGCAGCATGGATGAGCATAATATTATCCGGATCCAGTCCTTTATATTCAGCATTTGCTTCCAAATTTTCTAAAACACCTAAAATTTCTTGACTTGCCTTCACTGGATAACCACCTGCATCCCAACCTTCAATACTTTTTTTGTGTCCCTGTTTCGTACTATGTTTCTTATAAGGAATTGCTTCTTTTTTTTCAATCACTCTATTTAGGAGATTCTTCGCTTCAGGAAGCCACATATCCCTTATTTGATCGCATATCTCCACGGAATGTTTTGGAGAAGTTTGTAATTCTTTACCTTTTGCTCTTACCATAGTAGTTTCATTGTACTCTTTATTATATGAGTAACCCATTGAAATCACCTTTATCTAAGAGGTACATACATGGAGGATCGAGTAGCCCCAACTCCAGGAGCACTGTGCTTAACTCTTTCCCTAGTCATTGCAAATTCTCCAAGATAATGCCCCATCATTCCTGGTTCTATCTCCACTATTTTGAATTCATTACCTTTATGAATAGCAACTGTTGCTCCGACCATCTCTGGTAAAACAATCATATCCCTACAGTGAGTTCTTATTACGTCATCTTCGCCTTCTCTCTTCATCTTTCTAACTTCTTGTATGAGCTTTCTTTGTCTCTCAGAAAACCCTCTCTCTAAACTTCTTCTTTTTCTCGCAGGAAGTAAATCTATGAACTCTTCCATAGACATTGTTTGAAGTTCTTCAAAATCATGTCCTCTATATTGAAAATCTACCATAATCTCACCTTAATAAATCCATTTAATCATTACCTCTGCCAGTTTCCTTAGATCTTATATGACCAACCTTTCTTCCAGGCGGAGTATCTCTTCCAACGGAGGTTGGACGGCCAATATGTTTGTGATTTCCTCCTCCAAACGGATGGTCCACCGCATTCATTGCTACTCCTCTTACCTTCGGATAAGGCTTACCTTTAGCACGCTTTGCATGATACTTTTTGCCAGCTTTACCCATCTTATCGTCAACTCTTCCCGCATTACCAACTTTTCCTATAGTAGCTCTACATTCTGGATCAAACTTTTTCAGCTCTTTAGACGGTAACTGAACCACCGCTTCTCCGGCATCATGAGCTACTAATATTGCCCTAGTGCCAGAGGAACGTACAAATTTCCCTCCATCTCCTGGCTTACTTTCAATATTATAAACAAATGTGCCTTCCGGTATCTCAGCGAGTGGAAGAGTATTACCAGACTTGATTTCTGCTCTTATTCCTATCTCTATTTCTTCGCCTTCTGAAAGAGTCTCCGGAGCTAATATTTGATGAGTTTCCCCATCCTCATATTCTATCTCAGCAATTGGAGCAGTTCTCATAGAATCATGCTCAATTTTTTTCACTACAGCTTTAAGAGATTCCTTCTTAGGATGTTTTGCATCCGTTTTAGCTCTATGTGAACTCGTTTTATGAGTTGGAGAGCCTTTACCACTTCTTTGTTGAACTAATCTTTTTCCCATACTTACCACCAACTTCGCTTTAATTTTTTAAGCTAAATTTAAAATTAGAAAATTCCTATATCAGTTGCAAGTTCATCAGCTGAGTAATCAGGAGATAATTTTATATATGCTTTCTTCCTAGCCTTAGGATCAACTAATGTATTCACACTTTCGACTTCAACCTCGTAAAGATCCTCGAAGGCTTCAGCTATTTGGCTTTTATTAGCATCTATATCCACTACAAAAATCAACTTATTTTCTTCTTCCATAGCTGATATTGCCTTTTCGGTAACCAAAGGATTTTTTATAATTTCCACGTTTTTCATATTACATCTCCTCCAATGCCTTTATCGCAGATTCACTCCAAATAGTTAATCTACCAGCTTTTGCTCCCGGTGAAAGATGAATTGTGCCTAAATTTTTCACTTCAATTATTTCAACTCCAGGGAGATTCCTTGCCCCGTAGACTATACCTTCATCTTCTTCCACAACGATTAAGACACTTTTTGCTCCTTTATACTTTCTGCCACGGCTTTTGCCTTTACCTGACCTTGTTTTCTTTTGTTTCTCTTTGGCTCTGAGCACATCTTCCCAGATGCCCAGAGATTTGGGGTTACCCAAAGATTTGAATATTTCTCTTACTTCAGCAGTCTTATTGACTTTCTGTATCTCATCACTTAGAATTATAGGAAGTTCCAGTGAATTATCGAATTGATGACCCCGTTCTTCAACATATTTTTCATATTGGGTAGAAGAAATAGCGCTTTTCCTCGCTAACTCTCTTTCTTTCTTGTTAATATTTTCTACTGGATTTTCTTCTGCTTTAGGAGGATGAGCAGTTCTCCCTCCAACGGCAAATGGCACAAATGCTGCATTTCTATCCCCTGTTCTCTTTCTTCGAACTCTAGCTCTTCCTGATCCGGATCCTATGGATTCAGCTGTGGTTCGTGTACCTGCGTCAGGATCAACTCCATTCGGTTGAATTTTCTTCGTGAAGGATGCTAAAAAGTCCCTTTTGATTAAATCAGGTCTAAATGGAATATCAAATACCTCAGGCAACTCAACCTCGCTTTTCTTCTCACCATCAAGTGAGTAAACATTTCTAACTCTACTATTCTCTGCCATATTCTATACACCTTGATCTGATTGTGTGCTTATATGTAAAATCTCAGGTTCCTCTTCAGAAACTTCTTCTGGTGGTCTAATAGCTCTTCTGGTTCTAATTAAACGCTTTTTCGATCCTGGTACTGATCCTTTAAGGATAATATAGTCATTATCAACTTCTCCGTAGTTCGTAAATCCACCTTCAGGAGTTACTCTTTCTCCATCATTGCCAATGTCAAGTATTCTTTTGTTAAGTTCAGTCCTAGTATGGAAGCCCATCTGGCCTCCCATCGGTACTGTCCACATAACGTTTCGAGGATGCCATGGTCCTAGACTACCAATGTGTCGACCTCTACCAACATTTCTGGCTTTTCTGTTCAATATCCTCACGCCATGTCTTTTAACTATCCCTTCAAATCCCTTTCCTTTAGTAACTCCTTTAACATCAATTAATTCACCAGGCTCATGAACATCCGAAAGTTTTAATTCCTGACCTAACTTTTCCCTAGCGTATTCAAACGCTTCTTTTACTGAACCTCCTATCTTATACTCCATAACATCGGGTTTATTTTTTATTCCAGCTAAATCTGGCTGAGTATGAATTAAAAATCTTATCTCGACTAATCTATCAAGATTCTCTTCTATCTCACTCAACTTATTCTCATGATCTATATCTTCTGGAAGAGTCTTAATCCTTCGTCTAAGATCCCTATGAATATCATTGTCCCATGCTTCAGTGAATACTTGCTTACCTTCAAGAGTATCCTCGTAAGCTCTCACTGCGCATACCTTTACTGGCGGTGCCTCTAAAATCGTTACTGCATTGGAGACCTCTTTACCTTCTTTAAGACCTCCTATATTGTCATCTACCATTATTAAATGAGTCATACCAGCTTTATAAGTTGGGAATCCTAAAGTTTGAGATTCTTCCGTCTCTGGCCATGATGAAATCTTAGGAACCAGACTCTTCGCTCTTCCCTTTGGTCTGTGACCAAGGGATCCACTTCTCGGCTTACTTTTCTCGGGCATGTTATCCTCTCCATAGATTTAATATTGATAATGTGGCTATCACCGCTTCTTCAGTTCTCACAGTTTTAGTACTCTGGTCAGGTATAGAATTAACGACAGATCCAAATAGACCAGGTCTCGATTCGATTTCAGGGATTCCTTCTTTCGGCGATCCGAAAACTATCCCCAAATCACGGACTTTAGGTGACAGTTTTAAACCTCTCACGTCTTCTCCATACCTAGAGGTCGCCATAATGTGATCCAGAGACATCCTTTTAAGGGTTTCGTACAGTTCAGTTCCAGGAAAATGAACTTCATATCCCCAATATTGATCCTTCGGAGGATCTGACCTCTCAACAGTTAAAGGAGAAGTTTCAACGATTTCAAACGTGTCTCTAACATTTTCAGAACCATCACCATAATAAAGACCCGGACTCTTCAAACCAATGTTAACATTCCATTCTCCTTCTTTCTCCCAAAGGAAAACACCTTCACGAATTTCATTTTCTTCTGGTTCACTATAATTAGGGTGATGAGGAGTTTGAAGAGGTGGAAGAATACCCACATTCTTAAGATCAGAATCCTTCTCAAAAAGATGTTTTCTAAGATATGGTGGGGTTTCAGCGTATTCTAAAATTTTAGACATAAAATCTCCTGCTTTACCACCAGTATCATATATCCATATATGATCGACAGCATATATAGAACAAGACCTAGCAATCTGTCCAAGCTTATATACTGCTACTTTAGGATCAGAAGTTTCCTCTAAAAACTTATCAGGAATGAACACATGTAGTGAATCTAGATCGAGATCATTCATTTCAGTTGATTCCTTATGCTTCATATTATTCCCACATATATTACTTTTTCCATTCTTTATTTATTTCATTTTATATTTTTGAGCTATCCACTAATTTAGATTAATTTAAATTGTTTAATTTTTTTATTCTATTTAAATTTATCATTAAATTGAATTTTAGCGATTTATAGATACTTAAATAGTTTTTTGTTTAAGATTAGATAATTGATGGTAATAAATTTACAATAAAGTTTAAAAAAATTACCCGATCCGATTAAAGTAAAATTCATTATGTGTTAATAACTAATTCAATCTAATTATTAAATATTGTTGATTTAATTTTATCAAAAAAAATAGAATTTTTTTAAATCCTGAGTACTCCAGTATTTTATCTTATTATTATAAGTTATTAATTCCAGTAAGGTTCCCTATTCATCGTAGCTTCCTTAAAAATATTTTTTATTTTTTCATCAGTTGCTCCTTCCCTCATAGGACCGATCAAATCGATATCGCCTTCTTCAAATAAGCAAGTTTTTAAGTAACCATTAGAGGTTATTCGAAGTCTTGTACATCCCATACAAAATTTTGAATTATGCATCGGTCTAACTACCTCAACTTCAACTTCATTTCCATTGTAAGGTAAGAAATATTTTTTCCTACGATGCATTCTTCTTTCTTTAGTTTTTTCAGCCTTTTTTGATAACTCTTTTTCAATTGATCCTAGATCAAAAAAGTTTTCCTGAAACCATTCATCAGTACTTCCAACCTTATCAGTTTCAAGTTCTATCAGTTGAAGGATTACATCTTTATTGGCAGCGTATTCTATAAAATCCCATATCTCATCATTATTCTTGTTATTTAAAATTAAAGAATTGAGCTTTATTGGATAAAGATCTGTGTTGATAGCTTCTTCAATCCCGGCTTTAACTTTTGAAAGAACTTTTTTCCCAGTAATTTCATGGTAATTTTCCGGATTTAATGAGTCTAAACTAATATTCAATCTATCTAAACCAGATTTACTCATTTCGCTTGCTAGTTCCTTTAGTTTTACTCCATTTGTAGTTAATGATGTGTCTTTCATGTAATTAGATATTGATTTAATTATTTCTGTAATTTCTGGTCTAACCAATGGTTCCCCGCCTGTGAGTTTTATTTTTTCTATATTCATTTCTTTGGCTATTCTCGCTATTCTTTCTATTTCGATTACATCCATTACTCTACCTGAGTCTTTTTGCCCTTCTTCATGACAGTAAAAGCAATTAAGTTCACAATCCGTTGTAATTGATATTCTTAAATTAGTTACAGGTCTTTGATAGTCATCAGTCATGTATTTAGAGTTATCCACCCTCGATCCTCCGTTTGATGATAATCCTGATTTAATAAAAAGGTTTTTATTAACGATTTCGTTTAATATTAATCTTAATAAGTACCCATAATAATAAATTGAAAGGGTAAATATGAAAGACAGTAAGAATAGTAAAGACATGCTCAAATCAATTTTTGAAGAACAATCAAAATTAAACAATTATCTAGATGAGAAAAGAGAGATTAACAGAGATGATGACCTAGAATGGATGATTAACTATGTTCTGGCGATGAATGAAGAATTATCAGAGATTCAGAGGAATCTACCATGGAAATGGTGGAAAAACGAGGAAAAATTAGATAGAAAAGAAACATTAGAAGAATTAGTGGACTTACTTCATTTCTGGATTTCTGCAATACAACAACTCGGTTATAATTCTGAAGACGTATTTAAAGCATATATGGATAAAAACGAAGAGAATCAGGAAAGACAAAAAAGAAAAGGAGAATACAAAGCAGGTGAATAAATGTACATTATAATTAGATGTCCTAAATGTGGGGGTTTCACATATTCTAAAGAAAACCAAAAAACCAAGAAATGTCCTAGGTGCGGAAAATCCACAAAACTATCTAAGATGAAAAAATACGAAAAGATAAAAAATGAAAAAAAAGCAGGAGCCTTAGTCAGAAAACATCAAGAAAAAGAGCTGAAAGACGAAGAGATTGGTTTTTCATAAAAACCTAATCCAGATCTTCCAATTTTTCCTTCTCACTTTCCTTCATATGAAATGAATGCTGTTCTACTGGAAATTCTCTTTCCTTTATTTCCGAGTTAAAATCTTTAAAGGCCTTAGCAATTTTCTCTCTCAAATTAATATATGACTTTGCAAAAGGTGGAACATCTTCTGTTAATCCTAAAACGTCATGCATAACTAGTACTTGACCATCACATTTTCCTCCACAACCAATCCCGATTACAGGGATATCTAGTTCATTAGTAATCATTTCAGTTGCTTCTTGAGTCGTAAACTCTATAATAATTGCAAAGGCTCCGGCTTTTTGCAACGCCAAGGCATCCTTAAGTATATCTTCCGCTTCTTCTGATGTTTGCCCCATGAGCCTGTATCCGCCCAGATCTAAATACCTCTGAGGGTTTAATCCAATATGACCCATAACAGGTATACCTACATTAGTTATCGCGTTTACTGTGCCCGAAATTTCTTTACCACCCTCTAATTTAACAGCATCTGCTCCGATCTCAACAAAACTAGATGCATTACTAATAGCATCCTTCTCATCTACCTCATAACTCATAAAAGGCATATCTCCGACTACAAATGTATCCTTAGCACCCCTAAGAACTGCTTCAGTGTGATATATCATATCTTCCATAGACATCGAAAGAGTATCTTCCATCCCTAACACCGTATTCGCTACAGAATCACCTACCAAGATCATGTCAAATCCTGCTTCTTCAGCCAAAACAGCGGAAGGAAAATCATAAGATGTGATCATAGAAATCTGTTCCTCACCCTTCATCTCCTTAAAATCAACAATGTTCTTCACCATGAAAACCACATAATTAATAAAAATTTCTTCTTAAAGAATTTACGGTAAAAAATTATTCAGTAGGATTCACACCGAGATAACAAAATATCAAATATAAAAAAAAGCCATTCTAATTTTTCAATTATGTTAGTAAAAATATTATTACAGCAGCTGTAAGAGGTACAATTAAATTGTCGTCGAAGACCCAAAGTTTTCCAAAACTAATCCCTTCCACAAACATAGAAATAAAAGAAGCTACAAAAGCAGGCAACGGTTTAACAAACAATAAAGCCCCAATAAAACTTATTAAGGCACCTGCCAGGTTCCCCTCAATTTTTTTCTTATTATTACTTAATGGATGATATATTTCTCCAAGTTTTTTTCCTACAATATGGGAAGAAGAATCTCCAATAGACAAAATCATCATAGAAGCTAAAACGTTAGAAGGTTCAAAGAAAAGGGATAAAATGAACCCTCCTAAAACGTAAAAGAACGCTCCTTTACCAGGGAATTTTTCAAGATCCTGGGACCTTTCAAACTCGTAAAGGAACCAATACAGAATAGGGACCCTGAAATTTTTGCTAATAATAATCAGTATTATCCCAATGACCAATATCACGAATAAAGGCCTCGAAAGAGGTGGCATAAAATCTAATCGATTGAAAATGGCAATAGATCCAATCTCTTGCAAAAATCCCCAATATACAGAAATAACGAAAATAAAGCCAATAATCCCATGAAAAAGTTGTCTCTTTATTTCTCTATCCATAAAACATTCCTCAATAGGTACCCAACATATATTCCCAACAAAGCTCCAAATATTACATCACTTAAATAATGAACCCCTAAATAGATTCTTGTAATACTAACAACAATAGCTAAAAATACTAGAAACAAGCCAGCAGATCTTGAAACTGATCGCACTACAGGTACTACTGAAAAAGTTACCGCAGCATGTGAACTTGGAAAAGAATAACTTAAAGTTTTAATTAAATTTGTATCTGGTCTCGGTCTACCTATGACGAATTTCAAAATTAAGGAAAAAACGCCAGATATTAAAAAAACTAAGAAAAGTAAAAATATTAAATCAAAACGATTTTTTTTATATAAAAGAATTGCCGGAAAAATGATAAAAACCACAAATAAAAATAGGTAACTCGATAAAATTTTCATTATATTCGTCAGCAAAGGTATTCTGAATGCTTTTAAGAAACTCACTATTTCCGAATCTACTTCAAAACTAATAAAACCAATAAGAAATATCAAAAGTATAAAAATTATCCAAGATCTTCTATTCATATAATATAACACCTAAATATGTATTAGTATCAACAGAAATTTATGAAACAGATGTTTCCAAGTTAAATTAAGTTTTCTTAGTTATTTAATACTTTCCATGATTATACTTAAGAACTTTTCTAACCGAATAAATTAAATATCAAGTATGAATTCAGAATGGGGAAAATAATGTATGTGAAAAAAATAAGATGTCCTGAATGTGGAACAGAGTATCCTCCAGACTATGCTGAATATCAGTGTAGTTGTAAGGATTCTGGCAAACCAGAAGTAATTTATGATTATGATAAATTAAAGCGTGATATAACTAAGAAGAAGCTAGAAAAGAGAGACTTTAATCTCTGGAGATATAAAGAATTTATGCCGGTTCAAGAAGTAAATGTAACTCTCGGTGAGGGTGGAACTCCTTTACAAAAATCCAAAAGACTTGCAGAAGAACTCGGAGTTGATGAGTTATATATAAAAAATGAGACTATGAATCCAACTGCTTCATTCAAAGATCGACCAATATCTGTTGGAGTTAATAAAGCTATTGAAGCCGGTGCTAGTAATGTTGTAACTGCCTCCTCTGGAAATGCTGCAGCAGCTTTATCTGCCCTCTCAGCTCGATCTGGGTTAAATGTTACAACTTTTGTCCCGGGAGAAACTCCTTTAGGAAAAATAGCTCAGTTACTAATGTATGGAGCAAATGTTTTTCCAGTCCGAGAAGATAAAGAAAAAGGAGATCCAACTGTAAAAATGATGAAGAAAACTTGGAAGGAATTCGGATGGCATCCCGTTCCAAGTTTTGGCACTTTCAATCCTTATCAACTAGAGGGTGGTAAGTCTATGGCTTTCGAAATTTTAGAACAACTGGATTATGAAGTGCCTGATTTTGTTTCTATACCTATAGGGGGTGCTGGCTTATTTGTGGGCAACTATAGAGGATTTAGAGACTTCAAAAAGCTAGGATTTATAAAAGAACTACCAAGATTAGGTGCAATTCAAGCATCAGGCTGTGCTCCTCTGGTTGAGGCTTGGAAGGAAAATAAAGATATGGAAACCTGGAGGAACCCAGAAACTATTGCCGGTGGGTTAGCAGACCCTTACACCTGGGACTGGGATGTCGCTAGAAAGGGTTTGAAAGAGACTGATGGATTAGCTGAGGAAGTTGATGATGATTTAATTTTTGAAGCAGAGAGAATGCTAGCCAAGTATGAAGGTATATTTGTTGAACCGTCGGGAGCGGCTTCCTTAGCTGGTGTTATGAAGCTTTTGGAGGATGGGAAGTTGGATAGGTCTGACACTATTGTTGTCCAGGCAACTGGTTCTGGTTTTAAGGATATCGATGTTGTAGTGGACAATTACGGTAAGCCAGATGTAATAGATCCCGAAATTGAAGAAGTTAAGAGAAAAATATAAAGAGACTAATTTTTTTTTAAAAATTTTTCAGATAATTAATGGAGTCTTGTTTAGGGAAAAGACTTTTATCTTATGGAGATAGAGGAGTGACGTACCTATTTAAACTAGTTAGATAATTTACCGTTAAGAAACTAATTATGGATATTCGGATTTAAAAATTAATATTCAATATCTAGATTTTTTATGAGAAATTAGATTTTCATGATAGTTTTTATAGGGTTTGAGGTGTTTTTATGCTTATTGCTTTGACAGGTGTTCCTGGTGTTGGTAAAACTTCTGTAACGAGTGAAGCTATGAAAAGAGTGGATGTAGAATTTAATTTGATTAATTACGGAGATTTTATGTTTAAAAGTGCTAAGGATAGAGATTTAGTAAAGCATAGAGATGAAATGAGGGAATTAGATAAAGAAGTGCAGAAAAATGTTCAAAAGGAAGCTGCTGATGAAATCCGTAAATTAAATGATGATGGACCTATAATTCTTGATACACATTGTACCATTAAGACCTCAATGGGTTATTTGCCTGGAATGCCAAAATGGGTTCTAGAGAGAATAAACCCTGATTATGTTGTAATTGTAGAAGCAGACCCGAGCGAAATTCTTGTCAGAAGAATGAAGGATAGAAACCGTTTTAGAGATATAGAATCAGAGGAGCTTATAGAATCGCATCAAGATATTAACAGAGCAATTGCCATGTCCTATTCTGCCTTATCGGGATCTTTAGTGAAGATAATCAAAAATCATGACGGTTCCTTAGAAGAAGCAGTGGGAGAACTAAAAAACATATTATTGGAAGCAAGAACTAAAATGGCAGATAAGTAGGTTAAAAAATGATTTCCGATTCAAGTATTATAAAATTCCTAGACGACTATTTGGACATTAAAAACATCGAAGATGATTCAAATAATGGAGTACAAGTTGATTCTGCTTCTGATATTGGAAAGATTGGTTTCTCTGTCGATGCGCGTAAGGATACGATCAAAGAGGCAGTTCAAGAAGATTGTGATCTCTTAGTTACTCATCATGGCATTATTTGGGGAGGCTTGGAAAGAGTTACAGATCTCAATTATGAGATAATTAATAATCTTATTAGTAATAATGTGGGGTTATATACTGCTCATTTGCCATTAGATATCCACCCAGAGATCGGGAATAACTCTTCTATAGTAAATATAGTGAATGGAAACCAGGTTGAAACTTTTTATGAATATAATGGATCCGAAATTGCCCTTCTAGGGGATTTTGATCATCCAAGAGATTTACATAAGATTTCAGAGGATCTTGAAATAGAATTAGATCACGAAATCGATTTGGTTAATCTAGGACCTGATGAAATAAATAAATTTGCCGTACTTACTGGGGATGGTGGAAAGATCGTTGAATCTGCGGTCGAAAAAGGGGCTGATCTTTTAATCACAGGGGAAAGAGATTACACTGCTTATAACGAAGCCAAGGATTATGGCATTAATATTATATTTGGTGGTCATTATTCCACAGAGACCTTAGGTTTGAAAAATCTTAAAAATATTATAGAAGAAAAATTTGGAATTGATACTATTTTTATTAATCGTAAAACAATTTATTAACCCTTTTAAAAAATTAGAGACATTATTGAACTTTTATGATAAATGTTATAAACGGAATTAAGTTAGGTTATGTTTAATGATCGGTGACATTAATGAAGAAGAGGTACTTTTATATTGTTTTAATCTTGTTTCTACTTGTTGATTTAGGCTCTGCCTATTTTATATCCGATAATACTACCTCAAAGGTAAATGAACCCCTAAAAACTGCCGAAATAGGTAACCCAGATGAATTTTTATACTCATCAGGACAATATCTATACAGTAAAGGGAATGAGATTTATTATGGTTCTTTACAGAATGTCCAGAGTGAAATGATTAAAAAAGAATACAATAATACAGTGGAAGATATTAAAATGGATAAATCTGGTGAAATCTACGGCATAAAAATTAACAATAAAATCTATATTTATAGGTTAGGTAAAAAATCAGTTCTACTCGAGCTTGAAACAACTGAAGATAGTGATTTGATTGGGATAGGTATTAGATATAGAAGTGTTTCTGGTGGAACTGTTCCAGTTCTAGATACCGTTTTAGTACATAGAAATAATGAACTTATCTATTTTAATTTGAAAGGCGAAGTTAAATATAAATCAAAAATTAAAAAACCTATAAATTATTTCCATCAGCCTGGCAATCAAAAAATTGCATTTTTGTACGATGATAAGGTGCAAATTCATTCGATTGGCGAAATTAACCCTATTAAAATCGATTTACCTAATGATATGATTCCTTCATTTGTAAAATTCTCTCAGAATGATTATTACACTATTATTAGTGGAGAAAATGGTAGAGTGTTGAATTACTTAATTCATGATGGCAAGAAGTTATTATGGAGTGAAGAATTTAACGAATCCGTAATCAGTGCTTCAATTAATGATGTTGCATCCAATAGCCTTATTCATACTCCTAATTCAATATTCAGTGTTGATAGGGACGGTAAAATAATTGGTGAGTACTCTAAAGATCAAAGATTGTCAAATAGTTTCTCTAAATCAAAATATTCATTTCTAACCCGGAATAACAATACAGAAATGTACTATGAAGATAGAGAAGCTCCACTAGTTCAATATCAGGATTTTATAGCTAAAGAAATTTATTCTTATAACTCTGATAAAGTATATATTTTAGAAAAAAAAGATTCTAAAGTTTATCTAACTGTTTTATCTGCCAATACAAGCATCTTACCTGGATCCCGGAGTTATTGGAATATTTTATTTCTTATTATATTATTAGAGTTAGTTGCCATAGCTCTCTTTAAGAAGAAATTATTCCTACCCAAAAAAAATATCAGAAACGCATTTCTAATTGGTGCTTTACTGAGTTCTGGCATATTCTACTTTTATGGTACTGATATATACTCCATTCCAGCTATTTTTATTGCTGGAGGTACTGTTTTTGGGTTCTACTTTAACAAAAAAGCCCATAAACTCTCTCATGGAGTATTCGACAGGTTGATGCTCCATGGTTTATCTTTGGGAGCGGGATGGGTCGCTGCAATTATTATTTCCCCAATTATTGGACCCGTAGAATGGATGAATGATCCTACTATGGCTTACAGACTAACAGATACAATGTTTAACAGGTTTGGGGCTAATATACTATATGGATTCATGACTGCTCTGCTAAGTACGGTACTTGCGTTCATAATCAAGCCTTTATGGGATCTTTATCTGAAATAAAATCCTTTTTAAATATTCTTCTTCCTATCCCTGTAATTTTTTGATTTAAATTATTTTATCATATTTTAATCAATATCTTTTTATATAAATGAACCTTTAACAATGCAGGTGTTATGATGAGAATGGTTTCTATTCATAGTGATTACCTTGAATATGAAGTAACTGATGATACTCCAGTTGCTGAAGAAATTCCTGATGAAATGAAATCAGACAGGATGGATGAGGTATTAGCTGTTTTAGTAGCAGTAGAAAGTGTTGACGAACAAAATCCTGATTATATTGTAGAAAACGCCGAAAAAGAAATCGCAAGCCACTTAGATCAGTTAGATATTAGTCGAGTATTTCTTTATCCATATGCTCATTTAAGTTCAGATCTAGCTTCACCGGAAATAGCTGTAGATATTCTAAAAGACCTAGAATCTGTATTAAAAGATAATTATAAGGTAAAAAGAGCACCTTTCGGGTATTATAAGGCATTTAAGATTTCAGGAAAAGGTCATCCAATATCAGAACTTTCAAAAAGTATCGTTCCTTCCGAAAAAGAGGAAAAAGAAAAAACTAGAGAGGATGTAATCGAGGATATAGAAAGCGAATACTATATTCTTACACCAGAAGGAGAGGAAACCAAAGTTAATCTCGAAGATGAAAGCTTCCTTGAAGAATTAAATAATGGCCCCTTAAAGAAGTTTATTGAATCTGAGGAGATAAAGGGACAACCTAAAGAAGAACCACCTTCCATAAAAGAGATGAAAAGATTAGAACTTGTTGATTACGAATCAGCGTCAGATTCTGGCCATTTCCGTTTCTATCCGAAGGGAGCCCTATTATTTGATTTACTTAAGGAATGGGCCGATGAAATCGCTATAAATGAGTTAGATTCAATGGAGATAGACACTCCTATTTTATATGATTGGAATCAGCCTGACATCCGAGATCAAGGAGGATCTTTCCACGAAAGGCATTATTCGGTCTCAGTTCCCGACAATCCTGATAAAGAATTTGTTTTGAGATTTGCCGGTGATTTCGGACTGTTCCGAATAATGAAGGACTCTAATATTTCTTACAAAAATCTTCCTATGAATATCTATGAATTCTCCAAGAGCTTTAGATATGAAAAACAGGGAGAGTTATCTGGTCTACGAAGGCTTAGAGGATTCCATATGCCCGATATCCATAGTTTCACAGAAAATGTCGGTCAGGGCTGGGATGTTTACGAAGATATTTACAGAAGTTATAATGATTTGGCTGATGGTACAGGTGTTGAGTTTGCCGTTGCATTTAGAGTTGTAAAGGAATTTTATGAAAAAAACAAGGATAAAATAATAGAAATGCTAAGATATTCTGAGAAACCGGCATTTATTGAAGTACTTTCAGAAATGAAGCATTATTGGGCAGTGAAACATGAATTCCAAGGAATCGATTCTGTCAATGGAAATTTACAACTTTCTACTGTTCAACTTGACGTAGAAGATGCCGAAAGATACGGGATAACTTATACAGATAAAAATAATGAAGAACAAGGCTGTATTATTTGCCACTCATCTATTGGATCCATAGAAAGGTGGATATACGCAATCTTGGAAGAAGCTCTAAAGAAAGATAAACCAATGTTCCCAGTTTGGTTATCACCAACCCAAGTAAGAGTAATACCCGTAAAAAATGAGAATAAAGACTATGCGAAGAGTATAATGGAGGAATTAGAATATAGAGTTGATATGGATGAGAGAGATGAAAGTGTAGGAAAGAAAATACGAGAAGCTGAAAAAGAATGGATACCCTATACTATAGTCGTAGGACCAGAGGAAGAGAAGGAGCAAACTATTACAGTAAGAATTAGAGAAAAAGATTCAAAAGAAGTGAAAATGAACATAAGCGATCTCAAAGAAACACTAAATAAAAAAACTAAAGGGAAACCTTACAAAGAGCTTAAATTGCCTAAAAAATTGAGTAAAAGACCGAGATTTGTAGGATAATAGAAAAATAAAAAGCCTAAATAAACAAAATTATTTCTTTTTTCTACTATAATAAAATCTATTGCAAAAATTTAGTTTTAAGCAAACAATAGATTTATTAACATTCGGTTTTATTCCATGTTAAAATGTCTGAAAAAATCAAATTTCTAACCGCTGATGATGAAATTTATACAGATGAACTCCTTAAAAGGATGATCAAAGACATCTTTAAGGAGGAATACGAATTAAGTATTTCCATAGCTGAAAACGGAGAAGAAGCCGTGGAGAAATATAAAAATGAAGATCCTGATATAGTTCTCATGGATATAAACATGTGGGGAAAAAATGGAATAGAAGCCACAAAGGAGATTATAAAAATAGACTCAGATGCCATAATAATTGGAGTTTCAGCTTACGCTAATGAAGAAGGATCTAAAGCACGTAAGATGATTGATGCAGGTGCTAAAGATCTAAT
>CAYTEI010000005.1:39358-51267 GCA_964436705.1 uncultured Thermococci archaeon | reverse complement strand
ATTTGGGCTGGTGTTGGCGCTACTGAGCTAAGGGCTAGGCTTAGTTCCTTGTTTTCATCGATTTGAGCGGCTATTCCCACTACTGCTAAGTCTTCTCCTTCGTTCCGTTTCCATTTTAGGTAGGCGCTTTTACTTCCCTCAGGAGGTTTTGGTATTCTTATTTGCTTTACTATTTCATCTTCTTCTAGTGCATTACTTTTTACTCCCGTGAAGAAGTTTTCTAGTTCTATGGTTCTTCCGCCGTTTGGACTTATTGTGTCTATTTTTGTGTTTAGTACGAGAAGTGCTGGTGGTGTGTCCCCAGCTGGTGAAGCTGTGCAAAGATTCCCTACCAGGGTTGCTCGGTTCCTTAAAATTGGGTCACTATGAACTTCTAATCCATCTTTTAGAGCTGGGAAATCGTTTATCTTTTCAGATTTAGTTAGTGTATCAGCAGTTACCGTAGCACCTACTGTTAACTCTTCCCCATCATTCTCAATTTTGTTTAATTCTTCGATGTTTTTGATGTTGATTATGTGGTTTGGTTTTATATGTCTACCTCTTAGGTTTGGTATTAGGTCTGTTCCTCCTGCTAGTATTTCTGCTTGTTCTCCGTGTTCTTTGAGTAGTTCTTGTAGTTCTTCTGTGGTTTCTGGTTTGTGTAGTTTGAATTCGGGTAGTGCCATTATTTCCCCTCCTCTTGGTTTAGTTCTTTGTCAAATTTCTTCCATACGTTTTGTCTGCTGAGTGGTAGGTCGTAGAATTCTACACCAGTTGCATCAGCTACCGCATTAGCAACGGCAGGACCGACAGATATCATTCCTAATTCACCGACACCTCGAGCACCGAACGGAGCATTCTCCTGAGGATTTTCTACGTTTTTGTTTATCATTTCGTCTGGTATGTCTTCTGCTCTTGGTATTTTATAGTCGGTTAGCGAGTCATTTATCATTCTTCCTTCGTCATCGTACATGTATTCCTCTGTAAGGGTTGATCCAAGATGCTGAACGACTGCACCATAGATCTGTCCATCAACCGATTGAGGATTCAATTCTTTTCCAACGTCTAGGCTTGTTATTAATTTTTTTACATCTGTTTTCCCTGTTTCTGGGTCTACTTCTACTACTGCTCCTCTAGCACCGACGGTCCAAGCTAGACCTGGGGCTCCCTGACCAGTATCTGGATCTAGGTTGGTTGTTCTTTCTGCTGAGTAGGTTCCGTAACCAGCTATTGGTCCTCCGAAACCTTCACCAGTTTCTCTTGTTCCTCCTGTTGCTATTTCTGAGAATGGTACTTCTCCTTCTCCATGTTCTTCGACTACTTTTCCGTCCTCTATTTTTAGTTTATCTTCTGGAGTTTTCAATGACTCTGAAGCCAATTCTTTTAATTGTTTTTTAGTTTTTTCACATGCGTCAAGTACCGCGTTTCCGTCCATAAAGGTTCCACGGCTTCCTACAGTCTGCCATGTATATACGGAAAGATCAGTATCAGTATGATTAGCTATATCCACATCTTCGTAAGGGATATCTAATTCATCGGCTACCAATTGTAGGAAGGATGTTACGGATCCTTGACCCATCTGTGAATTTGCTGATACAAGAGTTACTGTTCCGTCCTCATTTATTTTCACTAGTGCAGATGAAGATGTATTAGCTGGCATAGCAGGAGCCTTCCAGAGTGTTGCAACTCCTGTTCCTCTTAGTTTTCCGTCTTCGGTTTCTCCGGTTTCAACTTTATCAAGTTCTTCAACAACTTTATCAATACACTCATCGATTCTACCAACTTTATCTCTGACATTTACTCCGGATGGTGCTGTTCCTCCTGGTAGTATTATGTTTTTTTCTCGGAGTTCGACAGGGTCCATGTCTAGTTCTTTTGCTACTAGGTCCATTTGTCTTTCTGTTGCCCAGAAGAATGGTACGTGTCCGAAACCTCTAAACGCAGTTCCATAGACGTGGTTGGTGTATGCAGTGTAGCTGTCTGTTTTTATGTTTGGTATTTCATATGGTCCTGGAGAAGCATAACCAGCAGCTCTAGTTACGTTTACGGAGTAATCTGCGTATGGACCTGAGTCCCAGAAATATTTTATTTCCATTCCAGTTATTTCGCCATTTTCCTTTACACCAGTTTTGAGCTCAGCTTTCATTCCTTGTCTTACTGCTGATGATCTGAATTGTTCTTCTCTTTTTAGGTCTATTTTAACTGGTCTTCCTCCTGCCTTTTTTGATAGTAGTATTGGAAGAGGTTCCCAGTTTAATCCAGCTTTTCCTCCGAATCCACCACCAAGGTAAGGTGTATTAACTTCTACTTTATTCATAGGTATATCGAACATTCTGTGTATGTTTTCTTGAACTACAAATGGTGCTTGAGCACTAGTATAGATTTCTACTCCTTCTTCCCCGTTCCATTGTGCTACTGTGGTATGGGTTTCCATTTCTACGTGTTGGGTTTGTGGTTGGTCGAATGTATTTGTTATTACTTTATCTGCTTCTTCAAATCCTTCCTCTACATCTCCTTTTCTTAGTTTGAAGTGATTAGCAATATTTGTGTCATCTTTTGGGAAGATGAATGGAGCGTGATTGAATTCTGACATATCTTCATGTATTAAGTTTTCTTCTTCTTTTACTGATTCTTTTGGATCAAAGATAGGTTCTAGTTCTTCGTATTCTACTTCTATTTTTTCCACTGCTTTTTCAGCTATTTCTTCTGAATCAGCAGCAACGGCAGCCACTGGTTCTCCATAGTAAACTACTTTGTCTTTAGCTAATAAGTTTCTATCTTCAATATATTTACCAAATTTAAAACCAACGTCTTCCCCTGTTAAGACTACTCTAACTCCTTCTATTTCTTCCGCTTCTGATGTGTCTATGTTAAGTATTTTTGCGTGAGCTTTTTCGCTTACCGCGATTCTTGTGTATAGCATTCCAGGAAGTTCAACGTCTTGTGTATAAGTTGCCTGCCCTGTCACTTTCTCATATTCGTCTGTTCTTTCTACCTCTTTTCCTACCCAAGAATTTTCTTTTTCCAACTTTGTTCCTCCTATGTAACTTTAATTTACTTTGTATATAATGTAACATAGTCTTAGATCTTTTAAGTAACTTTGGTTTTAGAAGTAACAATTGTACATAATACTATAAAACAGAATAAGTATAGATTACATATAAAAAAATTCAGTATGATACACTCTCAACTATTAACTATGAATCATTGTTCATTAAAGTTGAGTAAAACATATGTATACAAAATTATTTTTATTCTAAGTAACTAGTTTTTCTTATCAAAATCTTAAAAAGTTGGTACTATATCTTTGAAATTAATTTTCTGGTAAGAATCACTTACAGAGATATCTAACTTCTTAATTGTAATATTCTTCTTTTCTAGATCTCTTTTAATTTCTTTTGCTCTCTCGATAGCTTTATTTTTATCGCAAATAAGATGAGCTACCATGTCATGCCCCCCAAATGATGACCAAATAAATTTAACCTGTTCTTGTTTCTTTAAATACTGAGTTACGTTACTTTCATCATTTGCATCAACATTGATTCCCATCATGACAAAGGTTAGTCCTAGTTTTCTAAGGTTTGGAAAGTATTTTACTCCGTTCTCTAGAACATTTTTTTCTTTAAGATTTTTAATTCTTCTATATATTGTGTTTCTACTAACTCCAATTTTTTCTTCCAGTTCAGCGTAAGAATAGTTTCCTCTACATGCATGATAGATTATTTTTTTGTCAACTTTATCAATATCCTGTTCTGGTTTCACGTCTCTCATTACTTCAGGTTCATCTTCTGATTTTCCTTTGTTTTTTGGAGTTTTCATTTCATTCATTTCGGATTCAAGTTTTTCAACTTTTTCTTCTAGATCTTTGACTTTTTCTTGGTTTACCGTTAAGGCTTTCCTGAGATTATTTCTTATTACTTCAGATTTGTTGTTTTTTGTTTCTTTAACCTCTGAGTCTATCTTCTCTTTGAGTTCTTCCGGGATCTTAACGGATATTTGAGGCATATATTAATATAATAATACCGATTTTATAAAACTTCCTTATTAAACTCCCAAAAAAATTAACTGGCCTGGATTTTTAGCTGGAATAGTTTATGGTATTATAATTGATTATATTGTAATTATTTGAAATTGAATAGTGGTGAATCTCACATAATTATCGATGTCTTTACCTTATGATGAATTGGATATAAAAAAAGGGTATCTATAATCCATTCATCTTTATTCATTAACTATAACCCACTGCTAATTCTTATTAATATTCAGGATCAGAAAAGGGTTTTAGATCTTAATTGATCCCAAATGATAATGAGGTGTTAAATTGGCTTTTATTGAAGGATTATTTGGTAACAGTCTTTTCATAACTTTCTTAGCCGTTCTTATTGGAGTTCTTTTTGGAAGATTAGAAATTAAAGGATTTAAGTTCGGAATATCTGGAGCTTTATTTGCAGGTCTAATCCTTGGACACTTTGGACTAAAAGTTCCCCATTCATACTTTGTAATATCTTTAGGACTTTTCGTAGCATCAGTAGGTTTAATAGCAGCAAAGGATATCGGAGGGGTGGTCAAAGCTCATGGAACAAAATTCATTATAAATGGGTTTGTCATGACAACAGTGGCAGCAATAATAACTTTTCTAGGAGTTCAAGCTCTTGGAGGAAATATAAACCCAAGATTAGTTGAAGGGACCTTCACAGGAGCATTAACTAGCTCTCCAGGTCTTGGGGCCTCAGTAGAAGGAGTAGCACAAACAGTGAGAGAACAAATAACAATCGGACACTCTGTAGCCTATCCATTCGGTGTATTAATTGTAATATTCTTTGAAGAACTATGGCCAAGAATAAGAAATATTGATCTGGATGAAGAAAAACAAAAATTCAGAAAAAACATTGATGAAGCTACAGCTGACGAATCAGAAGTAACCCAAGAATCAGTAGGATTTAGCGTAGCAGGATTCGCATTAGCAGTTGTCCTTGGAGGAATACTGGGAGACATACCAATACCTTTAGGACCCATTGGAACTGCAACCTTAGGAATAACAGGAGGAATATTACCAACAGCATTAGCAGTCGGATATATAGGCGAAATTGGGCCAATAAAAACTAGAATGTCTCAGGAAGTATTGTCAGGATTAAGATCTTTAACTTTAGCAATATTTCTAGCTGTTGTAGGAATAGAAGCAGGATCAGGATTTATTGAAACAGTTTTAGGAGCCGGACCGTCGCTAATACTCATAACACTAGTAGAAGCGTGTGGATCGATCGCTATAGGTCTACTACTCCTAAGAGGAATATGGAGCCTAGACTGGATAGTGACTGCAGGAGCAATAACCGGAGGAATGACATCAACGCCCGGACTAGGAGCTGCAATAGAAGCAACAGGAACCGAAGAAGTCGGAGCAGGATATGGATCAACATATCCCTTCGCACTTATAGGAATGGTCATATTTGCCAAGATATTAGGCTTAATAGTCGCCTAATTACCATTCCCATTTATAAAATAGGTGATTAAATGAATAATAGGTTAAGAAATAAAGATCTTGAACGTAAAATAATATCCGCGGATGAAGCAGCCTCCATAATAAAAGATGGGATGAATGTAGGTACTAGTGGATTCACACCCGCAGGATACCCAAAATCCACTCCCTTAGCACTAGCCCATCAAGCTGAAGAAGGAAGAGATTTAAGAATAAACCTTTGGACAGGAGCATCAGTAGGAGACGAACTAGATGGTGCTTTATCAAGGGCAGGAGTAATAGATTCAAGACTCCCTTATCAAACCAACGAAGATATGAGAGCCGCCTTAAACTCTCAATTAGATGCTGGAGGTGTCGAATTCCAAGATCATCACCTAAGTCACGTAGCTCAACAAGTTAGATACGGATTCTTTGGTAAACTAGATATAGCTATCGTTGAAGCCTGCGCTATTACTGAGGACGGGAATATTATACCAACAACATCTATTGGTAATGCACCAGTATACGTTCAAGAAGCAGATAAAGTAATAGTAGAAATTAATGAGGAACAACCAATAGAACTTGAAAAAATGCATGATATATATCTACCTGAAAATCCTCCGAATAGAGATCCAATCCCAATAACCGATCCTGGTGATAAGATCGGGACCAAATATATGCCTTGTGACGAATCTAAGATAGCTGGTATAGTCAAATCAAATATTTTAGACACTCCACGTGAATTAGCACCAATAGATAAAACAAGTGAAAAAATGGCTGAAAACCTTATTAATTTTCTGGAAAAAGAAATAGGAGAAGGAAGACTTGAAGATGGATTCGCACTTCAATCTGGGGTCGGAAGTGTAGCAAATGCAGTATTAGCAGGACTATCGGATTCCGACTTTGATGATCTTAAATTTTACTCAGAAGTTATTCAGGACTCAGCGATGGAACTGATTGAGGAGGGTAAGTTTTCTGTATGCTCTGGAACTTCACTCACTCCATCGCCAGAAGGTCTTGAATACCTTTTAGATAACATAGAATTCTTTAGTGAAGAGATAACTTTACGACCGCAAGAGATCAGTAATAACCCTGAAGTGATAAGAAGAATCGGAAGTGTAGCCCTGAACACCGCACTTGAGGCAGATATGTATGGTCATGTTAATTCGACTCATATTCTAGGAACTAGAATGGTAAATGGACTCGGAGGTTCTGGTGACTTTACAAGAAACGCATATCTATCTGTATTCACTACGCCATCAATCGCTGCTGATGGTGATATATCGAATATTGTTCCAATGGTCTCCCATGTAGATCATACGGAGCATGATGTACATGTAATTGTTACAGAACAAGGAGTTGCTGATCTAAGAAATACGTCTCCCGGAGAAAGAGCTAAAAAAGTGATCGAAAATTGTGCCCATCCTGACTACAAAGATCTGTTGTGGGAGTATTACGAAGAGGCAGTGAAGGAAACTGGAGGTCACCATACACCACATAAACCGGGAAAGGCTCATGAATTCCATAAAAGATTTTATGAAACAGGGTCCATGAAACCGTGAGATCAAAAAAATTTTTGAAATTTTCTTGTTTTTATTTTAATTTAAGCCTAAAACTTATAAAGTTAAAGAAGATAAAATCAATAAATTAACAGTTAAATAACTAATAATATGAATGTGATATTATGAGCAGTATTCGTGTATTAATAGCCAAGCCTGGTTTGGATGGACATGATCGTGGTGCTAAAGTTTTATCTAGAGCTTTAAGAGATGAAGGATTTGAAGTTATTTACACCGGTATTCGACGTAGCCCCAGTGAAATTGCTGAATCAGTTCTAGAAGAAGATGTTGATGTTTTAGGGATCAGTATTCTAAGTGGTGCCCATCTAGAGTTAACCCCTAAGATCATGGAAGAGCTACAAGACCGTGGTTTAAGCCCTGATGAGGATGTTCTTGTTCTTATGGGCGGTATCATTCCAGATGAGGATGTTGGAAATTTAAAAGAAATGGGCGTCTCCGAAGTATTTGGGCCTGGAGAACCTACTAAGGAAATCAGCCAACATATAAGAAACAATACATAAATTATTACAATTAATATATTCTAAGACTAAATAACGTGAATCTCAATGCCAGTTAACCAAAATGAAAAGGACAATTTCATTGAATCCGAATTATTAGATGGATTTTTCTCTAACGATCGTAAATCATTATCTAAGGTTTTGACTAAGATAGAGAATGGTTCCAGAAAACAGAGAAAGAGTATTATTAAATTATTATGGAACAGAACTGAGAAGAGAACAAATATTATTGGTATTACTGGGGCACCTGGTGTAGGTAAAAGTACTTTAGTTAATGAGTTGATTAACCATCTTGTGGAAGATAATAAAGTTGGAGTGATTGCAGTTGATCCCAGTAGTCCAAAGTCTGGTGGGGCATTATTAGGTGATCGCATTAGGATGTCATCTAGCGAAAATGTATTTGTTCGTAGTATGGCTACTAGAGGAGCTATGGGGGGATTAGCAAAATCTACTAGTGATGCTATTCGGGTAATGCAAGCTTACGGATTTGATTATGTCTTGGTAGAAACAGTGGGAGCTGGACAATCAGAAGTCGATGTGATGAAGTTTGCGGATACAGTTCTTCTCATTACAATGCCGGAACTAGGAGATGACATCCAAGCCCTGAAAGCAGGTTTACTAGAAATTGGAGATATCTTCGTTGTTAATAAATCCGATAAAGAAGGGGCGAATAAGAAAGTATTTGAGTTGGAATCAATGATTCAAGGTACCCCATTTGATCAAGAAAATGAAAACCAGAAATGGGTTCCACCAATCTTAAAGACTATAGCTACAAGAAACGAAGGAATAGAAGAACTAATAGAAGCTATAAAAGATCACCGAAACTACTTAGTAAACAAGGATGAGTTAAGACAAAAAAAATATAAAAGGATTAAAGAAGAATTATTAGAATCATTAAACGAGATAATTCAAAAGAATTTAGATAAAAGACCTCAAGATCTGGATAAAATTATTGAAAAGGTCGTTGAACACGAATTAGATCCTTATACTGGCTCTGAAAGGGTTTTGGAATTATTAAAGGAGGAATTATAATGGATATTGAAAAGATAGATCATATAGGTATAGCAGTCTCTGACCTAGACTCTGCATCTAAGAAATACGAAACCTTAGGATTTGAACTAGATCATGTTGAAAAAGTAGAATCCCAAGGAGTTAAAGTTGGTATGTTTCCAGCGGGTGAAAGTAAGATTGAGTTATTAGAACCTATAGAGGATAATTCAATTAAGGCCTTCGTAGAAAAGAAAGGAGAAGGTATCCACCATGTTGCTGTCGGAGTGGATGATATAGAAAAGAAATTGGATGAAATTCGTGGGGAATTAGCACTGATTGATGAAGAACCTAGGGAAGGGGCTGGGGATACAAAAATTGCGTTTGTTCACCCAAAAGAAACTCATGGAGTTTTACTAGAATTTGTAGAAGAATGATTAAAAAAGTTAAAAAGTTGATCTTAGTTAACTCTCCATTGAGTTTTAACGGTAATTTTGTGTTTTAAGTTATGAAAGAGAAAACGAAAAAGCTTTTAATAATGATTCAAATAATAATCTAACGGATTATACAAAATTGGAATAAGAAAAATATTTTCATAAAATTTATGATCAGGTGGGAAAAATGTCTATGGAAGAAGATCTTGATAAATTATATGAAGAAAAGGAAAAAATAAGGAAAGGTGGCGGTGAAGAAAGTATCGAGAAGCAGCACTCTAGGAATAAGTTAACTGCGAGGGAAAGAATAGATCTATTGCTTGATGAGAATAGTTTCGTAGAGTTAAATTCTTTCGAAGAACATAGAGCCACACAATTAGGAATGGATGAAAAAGAGCTACCAGGAGACGGTGTAGTAACTGGCTATGGGACAATAGATGACAGAGTAGTTTACGTATTTGCTCAAGATTTCACGGTGATGGGTGGATCTCTAGGAGAGGCACATGCAGAAAAAATAAGCTATGTAATGGATGAAGCTAGAAAAGTTGGGGCTCCGGTAATCGGATTAAATGATTCAGGTGGAGCAAGGATCCAAGAAGGAGTAGATTCATTGAAGGGATACGGAGATATATTTTATAGAAACACAATCAATTCTGGAGTAGTTCCACAAATAACCGCTATTTTGGGGCCATGTGCAGGAGGTGCAGTCTATTCACCAGCTATCGGTGACTTCATCTTCATGAATGAAGAGAACAGTCTAATGTTCATAACTGGTCCAGATGTAATAAAATCAGTAACAGGCGAAGAAATTTCATCTAACGAATTAGGAGGAGCCCAGGCTCACGCAAGGAAAAGTGGGATGGCACACTTCGTTTCAGAGGATGATGAAGACACATTAAACAACATAAGAGAATTAATAAGTTATATACCATCCAACAATATGGAAGATCCACCGGAAATAGAACCAAATGATGATCCTAACAGAAAAACCGATGAGCTTTACGATTTGGTTCCAGAAGAACCAAAGAAATCTTACGATGCTAAGGAAGTAATAGAAACTGTTGTTGATGAAGATTCATTCTTCGAAGTTCATCCACATTTTGCTCAGAGTATGAAAGTTGGTTTTGCAAGAATGGATGGGCAATCAGTTGGCGTAGTAGCTAACAATCCAGCTAAGTTCGCAGGATCACTTAATATAGATGCATCAGACAAAGCAGCAAGATTTATAAGATTTTGTGATGCCTATAACATCCCAATAATAACATTTGTCGATACTCCAGGGTATCTACCAGGAGTAGAACAAGAACACGGTGGAATAATTAGGCACGGTGCAAAATTACTTTATGCATACTCAGAAGCAACAGTACCGCTAATAACAACTATCGTAAGGAAAGCATACGGTGGCGCATATATTGCAATGGCAAGTAAACATCTTAAGGCAGACCAAGTATTCGCACTCCCTTCATCAGAGATAGCTGTTATGGGGCCTGAAGGAGCAGCAAACATTATATATAGAAGAGAAATCAAGAATGCAGACAATCCAGATGAGGTAAGACAGGAAAAGATACAGGAATACAGAGACGAGTTTGCAAATCCATATAAAGCTGCGAAAAGAGGATATATAGATGACGTAGTTGATCCTGCTGATCTAAGACAAAGAATAATAAATTCACTTAACGTTTACGACTCGAAAAGAGAAGAAAATCCAGACAAAAAACATGGAAACATTCCATTGTAGGTGATTAAATGTCAAAATACAAAGTTAGTGTAGAAGGAGAAAAATTCGAAGTTGAGGTAGAAGAAAAAGGTTACGGGAGCTACAAAGTAAGTGTTGATGGAAAAGAGGCAGAAATCGACGTTGAAGACCTTGGTAAGAAGAAAGTTAAGAAAGAAGAAACTAAGGAAGAACCGAAAAAAGAAGAAAAGGGAACTAAAGAAGAGCCTTCCGAAGAAAAAGAAGAGAAAAAAGAAGAAGAGGAACCTAAAGAAGAATCTGAAGAAACAGAGGAAGAAGAGAAATCTGAATCAGAGCCCGCTCCAGAACCCGAAGGCGAAGGTGAAGCAATTAGATCTCCAATGTCAGGAACAATTAACTCAATAGAAGTTTCTGTTGGAGATTCAGTCAGTATGGGAGATGCAGTCGCAATACTAGAAGCTATGAAAATGGAAAATGAAGTCTCCGCACCAAGTAGCGGAACCATAAAAGAAATAATTGTAGATGAAGGCGACAAAGTAGATTCAGACGACCCAATCATGACCTTAGCATAGAGAGGGATCCTTATGCCCGTAAATGTGATTGAAGGACTAATGAGTATATGGATGGAAAGCGGATTAATGGGTCTCAGTTGGAAAAACCTAGTGATGTTCGCAATCGGATCCCTCCTTATTTACTTAGGAATAAAATATGAAATGGAACCATTACTACTCGTACCTATCGGTTTAGGGGCTATACTTACTAACATCCCTAACACAGGAATAGCAGCACAAGGTGAAATAGGTAATGTGCTTTACCTGTTCGAACACTATCTGATTAGACCAGAAATCGTTCCAACTCTAATCTTTTTGGGTGTTGGCGCAATGACTGATTTCGGTCCATTACTTTCAGACCCTAAAACTTTCCTTCTTGGAGCAGCAGCTCAGGTGGGAATATTTACCACGTTGATTGGGGCCTTAGTTTTAGGTTTCGGTCCTGCAGAAGCAGCTTCAATTGGGATCATAGGAGGAGCTGACGGACCAACGACAATTTATACTACTTCGACACTGGCTCCTCATATCTTGGGTGCAACTTCGGTAGCTGCGTATTCCTATATGGCGATGGTACCGCTTATCATTCCACCAGTTGTCAAACTATTGACAACGGAGAAAGAAAGACAAATAAAAATGAAGCAGACTGGAGATGTATCTCAAAGGGTTAAGATGGTCTTTCCAGTCGTGGCTTTCATAGTAGCAGGGTTACTGGTTCCAAAATCAATTCCAC
>CAYTEI010000005.1:30841-39207 GCA_964436705.1 uncultured Thermococci archaeon | reverse complement strand
GTTAGCAAAAGGAGCAAGTGATGAGCTAATGAACATTGTAACTATAATACTGGGTCTGACTGTAGGAAGTACTATGACCGGAGACAGCTTCATAAGAGTAGAAACGTTAATGATATTAGTTCTTGGAGTTGCTGCATTTGCAGTAGCGGTAGGATCTGGTGTACTACTTGCTAAACTAATGAATCTAATTTCAAGTGAGAAGATTAATCCAATGATTGGTGCGGCCGGATGTTCAGCAGTACCAATGGCGGCTAGAGTAGTTCAAGACTTAGGGAAGAAAGAGGATCCACAAAATAATCTCTTAATGCATGCAATGGGTCCAAATGTTGCTGGTGTACTAGGATCAGCGACTGCTGCAGGAATACTAATAACACTAGTACAGGGGCTATAAGAGGTGATAAAAAATGCCAAATTTAGAATTTGGAATTTCGGCTGCGATAACTGGAGTAACAGTGGTGTTCTCAGTGCTCATAATATTATCTATTGTGATGGCACTGTTAGAGAGAGTAGTAAGGCAACCCGAATCAACTTCCGCAGAACCTTCCAAAACAAAACCAAAAAAACCTTCAAAACCAAAAACCGAACCAACTAAAGAAAAACTGTCAGAAAAAGAAAAGATAGCAGCAGTATCAGCAATCGAAGAATACAAAGCCTCTAAAGCTTTAACAGAAACTGAACTTAGAGCTGCACTAGGAGCTATCTTCCAACACGTAGATAGCAAGTCCAAAGTAATAAATGTTAAAAAATCTCGAGACTGGAAAATGGAAGGACGAAGAAGTAGTATGAGTAATAAATAATTTTTTCTCTTATTTTCCCTTAATTCTATTATTCTTTTGAATTTGGAGGTATTTAGATGGATAAGGAAGAATGGAAAGAAAAACATGTAGAACCTCTTCTAGATAAATATGGGGAAAGAGAAGAAGAATTCACCACTGACTCTGATTTTACCGTTGACACATTATACACACCAGAAGACGCTAAACCGGATTACGAAGAGGATCTCGGATTCCCAGGCACTTACCCATTTACTAGAGGGGTTTATCCCAACATGCACAGAGGCCGTTTCTGGACCATGCGCCAATACGCAGGATTCGGAAGCGCCAAAGAAACTAATGAAAGATATAAGTACTTATTAGAACAAGGTCAGAAAGGATTGAGCGTTGCATTTGATCTACCAACTCAGGTAGGTTACGACTCTGATCACCCAATGTCTGCAGGAGAAGTCGGTAAAGTAGGAGTTGCCATAGATTCTGTTGAAGACATGAAGACATTATTTGATGATATTCCTCTTGATGAAGTAAGTACGTCAATGACAATTAATGCGCCAACTTCCTCTTTATTAGCCATGTATGTAGCGGTAGCTGAAGAACAAGGAGCTGATCCTAGTGAACTAAGAGGTACGGTCCAAAATGATATACTAAAGGAGTACATAGCTAGAGGAACATACATATTTCCGCCTGAAGCTTCAATGAGGCTTACCGCAGACGTTATTATGTATTGTGCTGAAAATATGCCAAAATGGAACCCTATCAGCATTAGTGGTTACCATATACGTGAAGCCGGATCCAATGCTGTACAAGAAGTTGCTTTTACTCTTGCAAATGGAATGGAATACGTAAAAGAAGTTATTGATCGAGGAATGGATGTTGATGAATTTGCCCCAAGATTATCATTCTTCTTCGCAGCCCATAACAACTTTTTAGAGGAAGTAGCTAAGTTTAGAGCAGCCAGAAGACTTTGGGCAAAAATAATGAAGGAAAAATTCGGAGCAGAAAACGAAGATTCAATGAGGCTAAGATTCCATACTCAGACAGCTGGATCCACCCTTACAGCTCAACAACCAATGAACAATATAGTTAGAGTAACACTTCAAGCTCTATCAGCTGTTCTTGGCGGCACCCAATCACTTCACACTAATTCCTATGATGAAGCACTTTCCTTACCAACTGAAAAATCAGTAAGAATAGCTTTAAGAACTCAGCAGATTATTGCTCATGAATCTAAGGTAGCTGACACTGTTGATCCACTTGGAGGATCTTATTACATAGAATGGTTAACCGATCAAATAGAGGAAGAAGCAATGGAGTACATTGAAAAAATTGAGGAAATTGGTGGTATGACCAAGGCCATAGAGAATGGATATGTGCAAAAAGAGATTCAAGAAAGTGCCTATGAGAAACAGAAGGAAATAGAAAATGTGGAAAGAGTAAGAGTCGGGGTTAACAAATTTGAAGAAGATGACGCAGAGGTGGAAGAAGACATACATGAAGTAGATCCTGAAGTGGCTGAAAAACAGAAAGAAGGAGCCAAAGAAGTTAGAGCAGAAAGAGATGAGCAAAAATGTCAGAAAGCCCTGGATGAATTAAGGGAAGCTGCAAAAACTGATGAAAACTTAATTCCATATGTAATAAAAGCAACAAAAGCGAAAGCCACCCTTGGAGAGATTAATGGTGTGCTAAGAGAAGTCTTTGGAGAATATAGAGCTTCTACTACTTTTTAACTATTTCTATTTTTTCATTTCTTTTTTCCAACTCTAAAGAGATATTTCATTCAGCTATTTCGCCTTCTAATACGTAGGGTTTCTGTAATCCATTACATTTTAATAGAATTAGTTGGTAATATTTTTGTGATCAGATTTGACGGAAAAAGGAAGCAAGTTTCCGTTACCAGTAAATAAAAGACTTCATGCATTAATGGGTACTAGAGATGAACTTAGTCATAATCTTAAATCTTTTTATAAAATAAAGATTAAAGAAGTAATGGAAACGGATTTTTTAAAATTTGAAGGAAATAATGATTTATTAGATCTTTTAAAGGAGTTTGAAGATCCTAGAATTTCTAGTGCAGTAATAGTGGATAAGGAAAATAATCTACTAGGATTAGTAACTCAAAAAAGTTTATTAAAATTTTTCAAAATGCCAGATAGAGGAGCTATTTTCGGTACAAGTATACTTGAAAGAATAAAAACCAGTCGATCTTCAATGATGAAAGATATAATGACAAAAGATCCAGTTACTGTCAGAGAAAACGAAGCACTGGACGAAGCCGTAAGAAAAATGCTAGAAACTGGGAAACATCACATTCCAGTAGTAGACGAAGACGGCAAAGTGCAAGGTGTACTTGAAACAGGAGATATAATGATCCTCTTGAGAATAGTGACCCTGTGAAGAGGTGAGAGACTGTATTTTTTTGTACTAGCTTTAATTTTAATTATATCAAAGTTATTTGGGGAAGTCTTTAAAAGATTTAATCAACCAGAAGTCCTTGGTGAGATATTAGGAGGAATATTAGCGGGACCATCTTTTTTGAAATTAATAGGCTATACTGAAATTCTTGAAAGTTTCTCTGAAATTGGTATTGTTTTTGTGTTATTTTTGGCGGGTATTGAGACCAATTTAGATCAATTAAAGAAGGCTGGAAAATCCTCATTGTTAACAGCTATTATTGGTACGATCATATCTTTTAGTGGAGGTTACTTTCTTGCTATTTTAGCTAATTTTAGTTCAATTGAAGCATTATTTTTAGGTGCTATTTTAACACCTACAAGTATAGGGATTACTGTTAGAACTCTGATGGAATTAAAAAAATTTAAAACAACTGAAGGAATGACAACTATGGGCGCTGCCGTGATTGATGACATTTTAGGTGTTCTAATTTTGACTATATTAATCACGATAGGAAAGGCAGGACATATACCTAGTATCTTACATCTTGGATCTATTTTAGGTAAAATTGTTATATTCTTCAGTTTATCTCTCTTTTTAGGTCCAAAATTGCTGAGAAAGATTACTGATATATCTGACAAACTTAATACTCAGGAAGCTAAAGTATCTATCTTAATTGCAATAGCCTTTATATTTTCATATATAGCAAGTGAATTAGGATTAGCGAAAATAACAGGAGCATATATGGCAGGATTATTGGTTGGGATGTCCTCAAGTTCCAAAAGAGTTGAAGACAAGATTTCATCAGTCGGTTATTCAATCTTTATCCCTATGTTCTTCGTTTCAATTGGGATTAGAATGAATCTTACTGGAATACAAAACATTCTATTATTCTCTTCAGCCTACACAGTTATCGCGCTTATTACAAAGGTTACGGGATCCGGTATAGGTGCCTTAGTTTCTGGATTAGATAAAATTCAGAGTTTAAGAATTGGTGTAGGAATGATGCCTAGGATGGAAGTAGCTTTAGTTATTGTATCAGCAGGGGTAAGCGAAGGAATTATAAGTAATACTTTATTTTCTGCTACAATAGTAATGGTTTTGATCTCAACCTTATCAACTCCGATTCTCTTAAAAAAACTATTTTAGATGAATCAAAGCAAAGGTAATTTAAAAAAAGTATTAAAAAGTGGATTCTTAAATATTAAATAGGTCCATCATACGGAGTAATAAAAATCTCTGTAGAATCGGATCACTGAATCAATTTAACTAAGAAAAAAGGAGGAAATATTATGAAAACAGAAGAAGGAGACATGGTTAAGTTAAATTATACTGGAAGAGTAAAGGATTCTGACGAAATTTTTGATACAACATATGAGGAAGTTGCCGAAGAAGAAGGAATTAAAGAAGAAGACCAAGAATTTGGGCCTAGAACTATTATCGTGGGAGCTGGACACGTTGTCGATGGCTTAGATGAATTCTTAATTGAAAGAGAGAAGGAGGAATACGAGGTTACAGTTCCAGCAGATAAAGGATTTGGAGAAAGAGAAGGAGATTTACTAAAAACGTTTTCTCTAGGTAAGTTTGAAGATGAAGATATCAATCCTTTCCCTGGAATGAGACTCCAAGTTAATGGAGCATGGGGGACTGTTAGAACAGTCTCTAGTGGCCGAGTTCGAATGGATTTTAATCATCCATTAGCTGGTAAAGATTTGGATTATGAAATAGATATTGAGGTTAAAATAGAAGATACGGAAGAACAGGTTAGTGAATTAGTGACGAAGTACTTTGATGAGGATACTGAGTATGAGTTAGATCCTGAGGAGGGAGTTGTTGAGATAACCTCTGATCTTGAAGAGGATGAGCAAAGAGGTCTTCAGGCACTTGGTAATGATCTAGAGGAGCTTGGTCTAGAATTAGAGGGCAGTCCTCTAGAAGAGAGTTTAGATATGGAAGATTTGAAAGAAGAAATGGAAGATTCGGATCCAGAAGATAATGAAGAGAAGGAAGAATAAATTGATCTGATTTCAATTATTTTTTCCTTTTTCTTTGAATATTTTTATTTTAGATTTCAATAATTATATCCGTTTTTATTTATTTTCTATTGCAAATAGGAAGTTAAATTTTTTTCTTAATTTGGATATAGAATTATATATTCTATTGCTTTCTAAGTTTTTAATTATATAAGTTTAGAGATTTGGATTTTCAATTTAATCATTCCATTATATTGAGTTCCGGAATGTAATAATGTAAGATTAAGTGGGAAGCTATTTTAAAATCATATTTATCTGAATAACTTATTTCCCATGATAAAGAATCCATAAAACCCTATGGAAGCTAAGGAGTATATGAGGACAAAGCTATAAGTGAGGGTTGTTTCACTGCCAGTTGATAGCTTAGCTAATAAATTAATTGGTTTAAATGGACTTAGATGGAGTAAACCTAAGAATAAAATGGTAAAAGTAGTGAAAACAAGTTGAGATCTTTTCCGGTCCTTAAAATGCAAAGATATAACTCCACCAGCAGTTATTAAAATCCCGGAAATAGATATAGTCAAAATTAAAGAGGAAAATACATTACCTATCATTACCCCATTAAGTCTCAATAACGTCATCCATAAAGTAGCCTGAATAGGAACTAAAATCCAAGCAACGAAAACCTTACCATTCAAAATAGTCTCAAAATCTAAAGGAGATACCTCAAGTAAATTCATAGTACCGTTCTCATACTCCTCAGTAATAAGATCCACAATAAGAATACCTGATAATAGCGCTGGCACTAAATATAGAAGAGGAACTAGGATCGAATGTGTAAAGTGGAAATATGAGGATGTCTTAGGGGTTCTCATCATCTTAACTCTATTATTTAAAATTCCCCGATCATAGAACTGCGCTCTCAACTGATTCTCATATTGCAATGCCAATTCTTTTATCTCAGAGGTTACCAAAGTGGAAACAAACCCGGTTTTAGGTGTAAAGACCTTTAAATAAACTCTTAAAGATCCATCTGATTTTGTTTCAACCGCTCTTTGAATAACTGCATCTATTTTACCTCTTTCAAAATCTCTCAAGGCCTCTTCAAGATTATCATAGGTGGCGTAGTTTGATTCTGACTCCTTTAAAATAATATCGTTCATTGGGCCTCCGTTAACTGTTCCGAAAGTGATCTCGCTACTGATCGAGGATGGATCATACATTCCTGAAAGACCAAAAATTAATATCGATGAGGATGAAGCAATAAATAATTGAATTAATATGATAATGAGGATAGTTTTTTCCTGAAACAGGAACTGAAAATCCTTTTTTGACACCTTAAACATTTCCAAGAAGCACCACCAACCCATAATCGTATAAGAAGTGAATAACTATAGCAAGGCCAAGGGTTAACCAATAAAATCTTCTATTTTTGCTTGAACCCGAAACTCCAATGACCGTAGTTCCTATGTGAAGGAAAGCAGGTAAGAAAAACAGTAAACCCTGGTTACTCGAGAAAATAATTTTTCCCGGGCTTATGTTATGAAGTCCTGATAAACTGGCAAGTATAGTGATTTTTTCTCCTACAAAGAATGCTATACCAGCAACTAAACCCATCAAAAGCGTTTTTCTAAGCCCTATATTAGTCTCTCTAGCGACAGAATAGACAGGGATAGATTTGAATAACTCCTCTACTACGGCAACTACGACTAAAGAAACAATTATTGAAGTGGCTGGATCGAAACTGAAGATACTGCCCATTAAAAGTAGTTCTATCATGAAAACCAAAGGTACAAGTAATAGCACGACTTTAAAAGTTCCTAAATACGAATCCCTAACCTTATACCTTAGTGACTTAAGTATCTTATCAGATATACTAATATTTGAAAATAAAGTTTCATTACGGAAGAGCGAATGACTGAAAGTGAAAACCGCAAGACTACCAAGATAAAGAGGAACCGAACTAACAACGTAATCCATAAAAGTTACTGTATTTCCCTCAATAGATCTAATAACAAGAGACAGTGGAGAAATTAGTGATATAGATGGGATTTCCATGAAAATAGCTGGTATAAAAACATAAATAGATAATAATATTGTCCCGGATATGCTTAGAAAGGACATCTCCTTGAAACTACGAGAAATGAAGGAAACATATAATGTTAAAGCCAAATAAGCGAAAATAACTGGTAGAAAGTAAAATAAGGATAAGAAAGTTGCATTTGATATTAAAATAATTCCTAAAGATATTAACAAAGATACTATAAAATAAGGAAGAGTTTTACCAATTAACAGATCTAATCCCGAGGCAGGTGAAACTAAAAGAAGTTCACCTCTCTCATTAGTAGTTTCCTCAAGCAAAGAATTACCATAAGACTGCATAACAAAACTTAAAGGTAAAACAAAACTTAAAACCAAGATTAAAGACTTAAAAGGGAATGGTGGTTCTAGATTTTCAGGGACTTTGATATTAGAACCTGCTCCAGAGCTAAGCCCTGATCCCTCCTCCCCGTTAGTAACGAAATCGGAATCTTGAGGTGGTATACTAGGATCTTCGTTTTCTGAACTTTGATCATTCGTTCCTTCTGTATTTTGATCATCTGAGCTTTCGGAATCAGAAGTTTGATCATTCTGGTTATTTGATCCTGTCTGTGGGTTCTCGTATCCTTGTTCTTTTCTTAGAATTCTTTGGAGATCTCGTTCAATTTCAATCATATTTACTCTGACTGGGAATCCGGAATCTCCTTCTTGAAGCATCAAAAAAGTGTTTTGCCGGTTCACAGCTTCTTTTAATCTTTTAAGAGCAGCTAATCCTTTATCGTTTTTTCGCCATTGAATAGATCCATCTCTGATTAATACATCAGATTTACCGATCCTAAGATAGCTAGGATTGGTTTCAACTAATTTAAGGGATTTATCATTATTAACAGCATCGTAAACTACTTTATCATCTTTCGAAACTCCAATTCTGTACAAATCATTAGAATAACCTATGTTACCTACATCCGTTACTAATATAGCAGAAAGAATAATGGATATAAGAATAATTAGGATGATACTATGCCTATTAATATTTGCCTTATTCTTAAGGACCTCCCACTTCGCTAACTTCAAGATTTTTGATGGATCTAGTTTCACTTTAAATTTTCCTCCTAGCTCATCCTTTCTAGGAATATTTCCTCTAGAGAAACTTCTTCAGTTCTTATATCTTTAACTTCTCCATCCTCAT
>CAYTEI010000005.1:0-30831 GCA_964436705.1 uncultured Thermococci archaeon | reverse complement strand
GTTCTCTATTTCTTTCATTTCTTTTAGGTCTCTAGTTTCATATTTCCAAAGTTTGCCATCCTTTGAAGGATTATAATTCTTTAATAAAGTCTTTGAGTAAATTTGATATTTAATATCTCCAAACTCTTTCTTGATCTCTTCTATAGTGCCTGAAGATATAATTTGACCGTTTTTAAGCATCATAGCTTCTTCACATATTGTCTCTATATGAAAAAGGTTATGAGCGCTAATAATGATAGTTTTACCGGTTTCCTTAAGTTCCTGAATATAATTAAGAATATAGTTGGTAGAAACGGGATCTAGACCACTAGCCGGTTCATCAAAAATAAGGATCTCTGGGTCATTTATCAAACTTCTCGCAATAGCAACTTTTCTTTTCATTCCCTTACTCATATTACCTATCTTAATATTTTTCTGATCTAATCTAAGATCATCAAGATATTTATAAATTCTATCCTCCGCAATTTCTTTTTCAACATCATAGAGGTCAGCAAAGAACTTAAGATACGAGATTGCAGACATATTTTCATACAAATTCGATTCTTCAGGTAAAAATCCTATTCTATATGGAAATTCGTCATCTCGAGGCCTACCATCAACTTTTATTACTCCATAAGTAGGTTCCAAAAGCCCTGAAATCATTTTAAGAGTAGTTGTTTTTCCAGCCCCGTTAGGACCAATTATTCCAAATATTAAGCCTTCATCTACTTCAAAAGATATATCCTTCACTGCAGTATTTTCTTCATATACCTTTCTTAAATCAGACACTTCTAGCTTAGTCATGATTTATCCATCCCCACCCGATATAGGGGGTATAAAAACTGAAATTTTCAATCTAATATTTTAAGGTATTCAAAAATCCAATAATAAGTATTCACTAATTTCATAAATAGATGTCCGAAACAATGTTATGTAACAATGTTACATAGAATAGTCTCAAAAATATTCTATAATCAGAGTTCCATTCCATATAAAAGCTACCTACTAAAAAACATTAAGTAAATCTTTTAATAATTAATAAAAATTAAATATGGGTATATCCATTTAATTAATATCTATTTTGATTTATATAATATAAGAGAGGAAAGAGTTTAAATTGAGTTATAGATTTCTTTTGCTTTATCCATGGCTTTTTCGTAGGTCTTTTCCGTAATCTTGCCTTCATCCCTACTTTTTTTAAGAATCTCTTGGTCAATAATCTTTTTATTTCCATTAGGCCATTTCACTACGTCAACACCCAAATCAATATACCTAGCATGATCTGAGTAGACTTCAAGTGGAGTATTAATGTTATGATATTTCCCGTTTTTGGAATAGTAAGAATGCTTATAACTCATTTTACCTTCAACGATTTCAGTAATGGCAACATCACCTTCTTCTATTGTCTTATTTAAACCATCATAGGATCCTTCGCTTAATTCCCTTTTAATCGTGACTCGAATCCTGTCAGGATCAGAATCATCAAGGTTAATAATTCTTCCAGGTCCTAGCTTCATATAGTTTTCATCAAGTTTATCGTGTTCAAGGAAGAAAGAATCTCCCACTCCTTTTAATTTATCTAATAAAGAATTTTTGAAACCTTTTTCAACAGTTTCTCTTTCCTCTCCTACTTTTAATATTTCTTCGGCAACACTTATTCCGAAGGATAGATCCTTTTCAGCGCTTTTTATTCTATGATGGCCGCTTATCGTTGGGGAAACCTTGTTCCTAATATTATCAAGTTCTGATTTACTTTTCTTACTGAATATTATTTCTGCAATTCCTTTTCCTTCTATGATCTTGTTTGGAGCTGGATTGAATTCTTTCAACTTTTTCTTTTGCTCTACTAGTTCTTTTACGGATTTTCTTAAAGTGGTTTCATTCGCTTCCGCCGCAGATGATCTCCATATTATTCCCCAATCTCCGGTATCAATATCTCTTCCTAGCTCAATGAGTTCATTTCTTAATTTACCGTTCTGGATCTTTCTACTTACTTTTACTCCTTTATCCGGTATTAAAACACAGTAATGTCCCGGTATTGATATTTCAGAGCTTAGAGTTAACTCATTTTGAGCTCCTTCTACTTTGACTATTATTTCGTCTTTTTCCTCCGATACCTGATCTTTAGGTATTTCACCAATAGTTGGACCGATATCAACTCTTAAACTGTTTCTATCTTCTTTAATAATATTTCCTTTGTATATACCGCCTAGATCGTATGGCTTCTTTTTAATTACAATATCTGGTAGATTTCTTATTGTATCCATTGTTTCTTCGACATTTCCTTGAATCATTATCCCATTTTTTCCTTTTCTATCCCATATGTCTACACTGAATTTTTCCCAATTTTCTTCTAGATCAAATCTTTTTCGAATTTCTTCCGATGGCTGGGCGATATCCCAGTTCTTATCTAAAAATAATTTGGTTAATGCAGTGGTATAGTTTCCTTTAATTCTTACCTTTTGTTTTGTCTCTGTAGACATTTGATCCACCTCTTATTTTTTTATCTACTAAATCAATACTTTTAAGACCATTAAGAATTTGTTTAACGTCATTGAGGTTAGAATTAAGATTTTGGGCGATCTGTCTTGTCTCAACCCATTCCATTCCCTCATCATGAAGATTAATTAATTCTTTATGAACTTTCTTCGCAGAAGACTCTGATACGTATATATGATAAACCAGACTTTTAAGATCCTTAACCTCTTTTTCTAGATCTTCAATTCTATTTATCTTAGACATTATTGATCTTTCTTCTTTCATTGAACTAGCATTATTTATTTCCCGAATTTTTTTCCTAATTTCACTTATATTATTATCAATTCGATATTCATAAGTTCTTAAAGTCTTATTAACTCTATCTATTGATGAAAGTGCTTTCTTTTGTTTGGTTCGGGAGTAATCATCAACGGATTTTTGATATAATTGATCAGCGTTCTCAATTTGATGCTTCATATTATAAATATCCTTCCTCATATTCTTAGGGATCTTAATGCCGCTAATTGAGGCCCTATCCTCTAAATCGTCATAAAGGTTAATAATCTCATCCATAGAATTTTTACAATTTTTTAAATCCTTAAGAACAGTCTTTTTGTCGGCAGTCTTATCTAAATTTTTAACTTTACTTTTAAATTCATTATGTATCTCTTGTAGTTCTTTAACCTTCTCTAGTAAAGTATCTAAATCCTGACTCATCGTCCCTGCGCCTCCAAAACAGATAGTATCCTGGACATAAAATTCTTTCGAGAGTTATAAAGTACGAATTTATCCCTCTCTTTTTATCCAATTAAAAAATTCGTTTAGGTTTTTTAATTAATTAGTAAATAAAAAATATTTATGATTTGGCTAATAGCAGTCTCATTCGATCAGCTGTACTATCGGCGTGGTCGGCTATCCCATTAAGTATTTCAGCCAATTTTATTAAGTATATTATTTCATCTGAGCTAAGATCATCTTTATGATCAAAGATACTTGAAAGTAGTTCCAATCTTAAGTCGTCTGTTTCATCCTTGATCTCGTTTACTCTTCTCACTATTTCATGTATTTCTGATATTATCTCTGTAGTTAAACTAGACTCCAGTCCTTTATTAATCTTTTTTGAAGCATTTCTAAGCTTTTTAACGGCCTCACGATTCTTTTGAGATAATTCTAAAATTTTCTGATAAATTGGATCTGGGAATAGATTTCTGTCTGCCTTCATTATTTTTTCTCTGATCATAAGCCACCCGGCAGCATCTTCACATTTATCTATTATCTCATCTTGCTCCTTTAACAACCTAATTAGATCTCCTCTCGAAACAGGCATTATATAGCTCTTAGGAAGATTATCCCTAATTTCATGTTTCAACTCATCAGCATCACTTTCTAGTTCCCTAATTCCTTCAAAATCCTTATATGCCTCTCCATTTATTTCATGGAGAGCATTGTCTAACTTAACTAAAGAGTCGAAAACTATCTCATTATGTTTATCCAATTTTTCAAACGGAACTTCACCAAAGATATTTGATATAATCCGCATTAAAATACCTCCTATACTAAACCAATTGACCCAAATATTTGAAACAGCAAAGCGGCTACTATAGCAGCTGCAGGGACTGTGAAAAGCCAAGCCTTTACTATATCCCAGATTACCTTGGTGTCTACCGCTTCAACTCCTCTAGTAAGACCTACCCCAACAACAGTTCCAACAACAGTATGTGAAGTAGATATAGGGAGACCAAGCCTTGAAGCTAATAAAACTGTAGTAGCGGCTGAAAAATCAATAGCAAATCCGGAAATATTATTTAGATGTGTAATTCTTTTTCCCACAGTCGCTATTACTTTATAACCCCAAGTCGCTACACCTATAGAGATTCCAACTCCACCAATACCTAGCAACCAAATGGGAACAGGAACTTGGGTTTGTAGAGTGCCAGTCATTCCAATATTATATATTGTGGCCAGTGGACCAATCGCGTTGGCGACATCGTTAGCACCATGAGAAAAAGCCACATAACAGGAAGTCATAACCTGCAGGTTTCTAAAAACCTTGTTAACTGTATCCAGCTTTTCCTCGTCACGATCTCCTTTTAAAAATCTCCTAATTAGGAAAAATCCGATCAAACCAGCAGCAACACCTATTATGAGAGAAGTTCTTAGAGCAGAGATAATGTTTGAAACTCTAACGGTTTTCAGGAGCAAAGCCATGCTTACTAAAAAGAAGGTTAAACCGACCCAGATAGGTCCATAGTTCTTTACTGATTCCGTAGGATTATCTGTGTTAACTATAACTCTAGAAATAATTTTGTACATTAAATATCCCATAATTCCTCCGAATACTGGGGATATAAACCAACTAGCAACTACTTGACCAAGTTTAATCCAATTTACTACTCCACTCCCTTGCGCTATTAATCCAAAACCTACTAGACCTCCTATTATTGAATGAGTTGTTGAAACTGGAAGGCTTTTCCAGGTTGATAAAGTAATCCAGAAACCAGCGGCCAATAATGCAGCTAAAGATCCGTAAAGAAGTATATTAGGGCTCATAGCAGGATCAATAATTCCTTTCCTAACTGTGTCTGCGACATGTTGACCTGCTAAAACTGCTCCTGAGAATTCAAGCACTCCAGCTATTATTACAGCCTGTTTAATTGAGATGGCTTCTGCTCCAACTGCAGTTGCCATAGAATTTGCAACATCGTTAGCCCCAATATTCCATGCCATGTAAAATGCAAGAGCAATCCCTAGAATAACAATGAGCGGAAGGATCAAACATTCTCACCAAAGATCTGTGAAACTAATCATTTTTATAGCTTTTTCAATAAGATTTTAATAGTATTAAAAATAAAATCGATTGACTTATAATTAGGGTCAAGCGGTATGAATAAGGGATTCATAATCTTTTATATAATATACTATTAATTAATCGATATTGAACCTTAATAATGCTGCTATTCCGCCTATAGATTCTAGTTTTTCCCCACTTTCGTGTCCTGATCCAATAACCTGAACTTCTCCACCCATCTCTTCCACTCTATCTAGTATCTCTTCATTCTCACGAACCATACTATCGATAATCAATAATTCATCGACCGCTCCATACTCAATGGCATCAAAAACCTGATCACTGTAAGCCACCTTTTCTTCCTTAGATATCCTCTCAAGTACTTTTTCCACCTTTTTAATTTCTTTTGAAACTCGATTTTCTTTTTGTACTTTCTCTACCGCTCCTCTATTTATGACCTCGTATATTCCTCTCTCGCCTGCAGTCCCTGTATTTTCAATAGTAATTGGAGTTTTTATATCTTCATCTTCTTGGATTTCATCCTTATAATCGTTCTTAGCAAATCCTGGACCGCCTAAAACTATCGCATCTAGATTTTCTCTCTTTATGATCTCTTTCATTCTCTTTGTAATAAGATCATGATAGTTCACTGTTTCTTCTTGTTCATACATTTTGCCAGACTTCCCACTTTCAACTGATCCTACTATATCAATACCGAAGCCTCTAATAACACCAAAAGTTGCTTTTTCCCTATCCATAGATATAATTAGTACTTCCCCTCTCTTAGTTTCCTCAATTGCCTGATTTAACCTTTTTAATTCATGTTCCTTCCAGTCATCCTTCTTTATTGTGAACTCCTTATCTTCTTCAATATTAATTGTATGATACTCACCAACATCTTTACCTTCAATAATCTTACCAGTAGCCCTTAATCTATCCGCCTGCCTATGATACTCAACTTTATCAACCTTTATTCCTAAGTAAACTGGTTTCTTCTCCATCCTTTTCGAACGAGAAATATCTCTATCATCCTTCTCCCTTCGCATTGTCTGAGCAAAAATTTCATCACCAGGCTTAACTACATGGTCAACATGCCAAATATCCTCAATGTTTTCTACTTTGATCTTTATCTCGGCTTTGTCGTCATCCCTATGAATTATCTTCATTTATACACCTATAAGTTATTATCAGCATACTCTTTAACTCTCTCATAGTCTTCAGGGGTATCCATATCCATTATAGACCATTTAGGAGCTTCTAACAAGTGCAGTTCATCATCATTATTATGAATAACGTCTCTAATGATACCATCCTTAGGTAGACTAAGGATTTCATCGAAGTATTTTCTATCAAAAAGAACGGGATGTCCTTTCTTACCATTATGTATAGGGGAAACTATTCCACTCTCTTCTTCCCACTTTTCAACCATTTTACATAGGAAATCACCATCTACGAGCGGCTGATCCCCTAGAACGAGCATTACAGAATCTAGATCCTTATGCTGGTCCTTTAAAGCTTTTAAGCCCTTAACGAACGACCAAGTCATACCATGACTATATTCTTCATTCACTATCCAATCTTCATTCATCTCTTTAAGTTTAGGAATATTCTTAGGTGGATTATCACCCAAAACAAATAGATAATGCTCAACAGCCTTCGAAACCTCATCTCTAACTCTTTCTATAACTTCTTTTCCCTGGATATCCATTAATAACTTGTTCTTACCCATACGGCTAGATTCGCCAGCAGCAAGTATTACAGCTCCTACTTTATAATCATCATTCATGTTCTCATCCCTCAAATACTTAAACTCCATCAATTAAAATAAACTGGGTCCAAATGAAGATTAATATAGAAAACAAAACCAATCTCAGAGAACTAAAACTTAAAAAAGATATAGAACTAGAACTACCTGAGAACTCCAAAGTAAAGGATCTAATTTCAGAGCTTGGTTTAGAGCGATTGGTGGAGAATGATGGATCTATATCCTCTTTAGTAATTATGCAGAAAAATAAAAAAACTGTACAATCTGTTAAAGAAGATTTGGAGGATAAGGATACTATAAAGATTATGCCTACCGCCGCCGGCGGATAAGGCCCTCAAAAACTTGTTTTTATCGATATTACTTTTAATAATAGTTATAATTTGAATATTCATTAAAAAATTTTAGGTGGTTTTATGAATGGTTTATTAGTAATAGATATGTTAAATGACTTCATTAGAGAAGGTAAAAAGCTTGAAGTACCCAAGGGACGGGATATAATTCCTCAAATAGAGAGATCTATCTCAAAAGCCCGTTCTCATGGAATAGATGTTATCTATGCTAAAGATACTCATAGCGAAGAAGATGAAGAACTCGATAATTGGCCACCTCATTGTCTAGAAGGTACGGAAGGATCAAAAGTAATTGATGAGCTTGAACCAGAAGATCAGGATTTAGAAATTTCTAAACATGGTTTTTCATCTTTTAGAGGAACTAATCTTGATCAAGAATTGAGGGAACGTGGTATTGAGGAATTGATCCTAGTTGGTGTGCTTTCTGATATATGTATACTTCATACTTCGATAGATGCTTATTATAAGGGCTATGATGTGACAGTATTGGAGGATTGTGTGGCAACTCTATCAGAAGATAGGCATAATTTCGCATTAAAACATATTGATAAAGTTCTTGGATTCGATGTTATTGAGTTAGAAGATTTGTTTGATTAAGGGGATTGGTTGAGGTTTTATGAGATGAAGTGCTATAAATGTGGTAAGGAAATAAAAGATACTGATGTTGATGGGCAATGTCCTGAGTGTTTTGAACAGGATAATCCTTTATTTGAATTGCCTGAGGAAGTATCTAAGGATGTTTGTCAGAACTGTTTAAGTTATAAAAGAGAAGGTAAATGGATTGATCCTGATACCACTGAGATAGTTGAAACTACTTTTGAGGTATCAGAGGAAGCTCTTATAGAAGCTATTAATTTAAATGATGGCATTGAGGAATGGTATATTGTAAATAATTTGCCAGAATTCGTGGATGCCGGAGAACTTTACGTAAATTATTCAGTTACAAGAGACCACTCTGACAGGTTACCTGGAGATGTTACATTAGAAGTTAAAGCGGTAGGAAAATTAGTTCAAGATGTTCTTCAAATCAAGGATTCTAATCTTAGAGTCCGAACCGTTCCAGGGCAATGTAAAAGATGTTCTAAGATGGCTGGCGGATATTTTGAATCAATCGTACAAGTCAGAGCCGAAAATAGAGAAATTTTTAGTGATGAAAGAGATAAAATAGTTGAAATCGCAAAGAAGAAGATTGACTCGATCCTGGATCAGGACAGAATGGGCTTTCTTTCAAAGTTCGATAATATGGATGAAGGCGTTGATTTCTATATGGGAAGTAAATCCGCTGCTAGAAAGTTGGCGGAGGAATTAAGAGTTAAACTTGGTGGCGATATATCTGAATCCTATACCACTGTTGGTTGGAATAATCAGGAAAGTAAAGAAGTTTCAAGAAACACCACTCTCCTCAAGATTCCGGAGTTCAAAAATGGAGATTTTGTTAGAGTTAGAGATGATGGAGATATAAATCATTTTCGAGTAGAATCTATTTCTAAAGATAGATCACGTTTAACTGATCTTATGGATGGTTCTGAATTCCGTGCAGATAATGAAGATGTTAATTTAGTTTCTCGTGAGGAAAATTTGGAAGAGGGTTTAGTTGTTTCTAAAGGAAATGCCACTCTCCAAGTGATGAGGATGGATAGTTATGAGACTATTGATTTGAGTGATCCTGGTATTGAGGTTGATGAAGGAGATCATATTGATATTATTGAGTTAGATCGAAAGTATTTTGCCGTTCCGGATCTTTCCTAATTTTTTGTTTCAGTTAGTTTTTTAAGTTTAACACATTTCTTTGTTATGGTGTTACGATGTCTGAGATTTCTCGGGTTGGGGTTTCTTTTGAATCTGATTTACTTGATGAGTTTGACAATTTAATTGGGGATAAGGGCTATGATAGTAGGTCAGAGGCAATTAGGGATCTTGTTAGGGAGTTTATTTCACAGGAATCTCTTAAGAAGTATGATGATCAGCCAGCTGCTGGTTCTATAACGATTGTTTATGATCATGACGCTTCCAATGTTTTAGAGAACTTGATCGAGATTCAGCATCATTCTGATGTTGATATATCTGGTACAACCCATGTTCATCTTGATGAAGACAATTGTTTAGAGGTTGTTGTTGCTAGAGGAGGGGTTAAACATCTTAAGGAATTGGCGGATAAGTTAAGCTCTCTAAAAGGAGTTAAGTATGGAGATGAAGCTATCTTTCAAGAATAATATCGTTAATACGAATAATCTAATATTTTTATGGGCTTTGAGTTTCAACCATAATAATAAAAAGAAAGAAAAACTAATGAGTTAAGTGGTATAGTTTAAATATATTATATAATTAAAATAGGTCGTAGTTGATTGGAGGGTAAATATGGACATTGAGAGAAGAAAAGAAATTGTGCTAAGGAATACTGAGGAAGTAGTAACAGAAGAGGAATTAGATGAGATACTTGAAACTAAAAATAATCCAAGCACATATGTAGGGTTTGAAACTAGTGGTCCGGTTCATCTTGGTCACTGGATATCGGTTCGAAAGTTATTAGATCTTCAAAAGGCAGGTTTCAATGTTAAGGTATTATGGCCTGATCTTCATACTTATCTTAATAGAAAGGGAGATAGAGAATGGATTGAGGATATGATTGAATATTGGCAGGCTGTTTTTGAGGCTTTAGGCCTTGATGCTGATTATGTACTTGGTACTTCTTTTGAAGAGAGTAAAGAGTATCAGAGAGACTTGTTGAAAATGAGTCTTGATACCACTATTAATCGTGGAGTAAGATCTATGCAAGAGGTTGCCAGAGATATTGATAATGCCACAATTTCGCAGATAATTTATCCATTAATGCAGGCTCTTGATATTGAGTATCTTGATCTTGATTTAGCTGTTGGTGGTATAGAGCAGAGAAAAATTCATATGCTTGCTCGTGAGGTTTTGCCTAAGATCGGTTATAGGAAGCCTGCGTGTCTTCATCATCCTTTGATGACTTCTCTTACTGGTGGGGACAAGATGAGTAGTAGTGCGCCGAAAACAATGTTCCCTCTTCATGCTGATCCTGAGATCATTGAGAAACGTATAATGGATGCTTATTGTCCGATGGAGCAGGTAAGTGATAATCCGATTATTCAGATAGCTAAGTACCATGTTTTCGGTGCTGATAGTGATTTGGAAGTTGAGAGACCTGAGGAGTATGGCGGAGATTTTTATTTCGAGACTTACGATGACTTGTTAAACGAATATAAATCTGGTGAATTGCATCCACAGGACTTAAAAAATTCAATTGCGAGTCATATAATAGAGCAACTAGAACCTGTAAGAGAAAGAATTAATGATGAACCAGAGCTATTAGATCCTTTAGAGGAGATATAGTTTTTTTAATAATTATTTTGAATTAGAGTTCGTGGGAGGTGATTATTTGTCTGATGATGAAGAAGTTGTGAGAGTGCCGATGCCTCATGATGACCAGATGTTTGGCGTTGTTAAACGTTCTTTAGGGAATTACAGAGTGAAAGTGGCTTGTATGGATGGTAATGTGAGGATGGGTAGAATTCCAGGAAAGATGAGGAAGAGAAATTGGATTCGAGAAGGAGATGTCGTTATAGTTAAGCCTTGGGATGTTCAAAGTGATGAAAAGTGTGATATAGAGTACAGATACAAAAAGAACCAGGCTCAATGGCTTAAGAAGAATGGTCATCTCGATCTAGATGAGTTAAAGTAATCTGTTAATTCTTTTCCTGTTTTCTATAGTTAGGAGGTTTTCTGATGAGTAGAGAGAAATATCTTAAGGTTCCGGATAAGAGAATTGCCGTAATTATTGGAGAGAATGGTGAGGTCTTGAATAAAATTGAAGAAGAGGCTGGTGTAGATGTAGATCTGGATAGTGATACTGGCGAGGTTACGATTACAGGTGATGATTTTTTTGGATTGAATGAAGCTCGGGATGTTATTAAGGCTATTAGCAGGGGTTTTTCTCCTGAAAAAGCTTATAAGCTTTTTAATGAAAGTTATATGTTTGAGATCATTAATTTAAAAGATCGTTTGTCCACCCCTAAGGAAATTCGAAGACAAAAGGGTAGAGTTATTGGAACTGATGGCAAGACCCGTAGGAAAATTGAACAAGATTCTAAGTGTTTAATTTCCGTTTATGGTAAAACTATATCTATCATTGGGCCAATGGAGAATATGGAGATCGCTAAAAAAGCCGTTGATAAACTAATAGGCGGAGCTCCGCATGGTCATGTATACAGATTCCTAGAAGAGGAAAGAAAGCAAAGGAGGACTGAACCTTGGATGAAGTAAAATCTGCTGACAGTATATTTGAAGACTTTAAAGCTCAAAGTGTGAGTCAATTTTTCAAGAATAATCAATCAATGCTCGGATATACCGGAGAAATTAAATCCTTAACTACAGCCGTACATGAAGCCGTTACGAATGGTTTAGATGCCTGTGAAGAAGCAGGGATCAAACCAGAAATAAGAATTGAGATAGAAAAGCTAGGTAAAAGACATTATAAGGTAATCGTTGAGGATAATGGTCCAGGTATTCCTGAAGACTATATATCTGACGTTTTCGGGAAGATGCTGGCGGGTAGTAAAGGTCATAGGAATGTCCAGTCTAGAGGTCAACAGGGAATAGGTATTTCGGGAGTTGTAATGTTTTCTCAGGTGAAGACTGGTAATCCAACTAGGATCGTTACTAGTACTGGCGATGATATTCTTGAGGCTTTTTTAGAGATAGATGTTGAGAAGAATAAAGGTAAGATCTCTGAATTGAATAAAATGGATAATGAGATTGATTGGAGAGGTACTAGGATCGAGTTTGAGGTTAAAGAAGTTCTATATAATCGTTCTCAGTACGGTGTTTATGAATATATTAAAAATACCGCGATGTCTAATCCTCATGCTGAATTCGTGCTTATCGAGCCGGATGGGAATCTTGTTTTCTTCAATAGGAGTAGTGATGTTATCCCAGAGCCTCCTGAAGAGATTATGCCTCATCCTAAAGGTATGGAGACTAATGACTTAGTTGATATGGCTAAGAAGACTAGCAGAAGGAAGATTACAAGTTTGCTAACGAATGAACTTTCAAGAGTTTCAAGAAGTAAGCTCGATGACATAAAAGAGAATATGGGTATAGTGATGTATGAAACTGAGGATGATGCTAGGGATAGAGAAATTAGCATTAATGATATTCCTTCTATTTATTTAGATGAAGCTGAGGAGGTTCTTAATAAGTCTCCAGAAGATCTTAAGTGGGCTGAGGCTGAGACTATAGTAAATGCATTTAAAAAAATTGATTTTATAGCTCCTCCAACCGATTGTCTGTCACCAATAGGAGAGGAAAGGATCGAAGAAGGATTAAAGGAAGTTCTAAACCCTGATTTCGTAGCAGCTACAACAAGAAACCCCGAAGTATATAGAGGAGGAATTCCCTTCACGGTTGAAGTAGGGATAGCCTATGGTGGAAGTATTGAAAAAGGATTAGATGTTGCAAGACATGCCAACCGAGTACCACTTCTGTTCAATAATGGTTCCTGTGCTATAACGGATGCAGTAGAGAGTATAGATTGGAAGAGATATAATATAAAGAATCCTGATACTGCTCCATTCGTAGTCTTTGTAGATTTGGTATCCACACATGTCCCATATATTTCAGCAGGAAAACAAGCCGTGGCAGAAGAAGAGGAAGTATATGATGAGATAAGATATGGGATAATGGAAGTAGCAAGAAAAATGAAAAGATATTTAGCAGGGATCAAAAGAAGGCAGAAAAGAAAAGAAAGAAAAAGAACTCTTAAAATGTATATGCCAGAAGTTTCAAAGGCACTTAACGATCTAACTGGTGAAAATAGATCTAATATTGAAGAAAATATAAAGAGACTAATAGAGGAGGAGGAAGTAGATGAGTGAGGGCCAAGCAAGTATTGATAATTGGGGAGATGACCGGGATAAAGACCCAACAGAAAAACTTGAAGAATTAGGAAAGTCAATAGTTAACCAACTTGAGAAAGGAAAAAATCCACATATAAAGATCCCAAGTAGAGGATTAAGCAATGTGTACTACGATGAAGACGATGGAATACTTAAACTAGGGGATAGTAAATCAAAGAGATTTTTAAAGAATGTTGGACATGCAAGAAAGTTCATGCAGACTCTTCTAGTTTCTTCCTACACTAAGAAATTAATAGAGGAGGACCGCCACGCCGGTATACGTGAACTCTACTATGCATTAAAACATAACATACAGGATACAGATAAGAACACCTTTGAAGATCAGAGCGAATCAAACCCAGTAGTAGAAGATATAGAAAGATCATTAGATCTACTCAGAGAAGAATTACATCTTTCAGCAGATCGAAGAGGTTATGTATACGGAGACCTTGTAATACAAGATGGAGAGGATGAATTCAACGCTTCAGAACTCGGTCTTGGCGGATGGGCTGTTCCAGGGAACGTAGAACATATTAAGTTCAATAAGATTAATAGTGACTACGCCTTAGTAGTTGAAACTGCGGCAATGGCGGATCGACTTATTGAAGAGGATTTCAGTGAAGAGAATGATGCTCTAATAATAGCTACACAGGGACAACCAGCAAGAGGAGTAAGAAGACTTTTAAGAAGACTCAGGTATGAAGAGGAACTTCCAGTCTACGTATTTACAGATGGAGACCCTTATGGATGGTACATTTATTCCACAATAAAGCAAGGATCAATCAACCTAGCTTACCTTTCACATAAACTAGGAATACCAGACGCAAAATTCGTTGGAATGACTATGGATGACATTAAGGAGTATGAGTTAGAAGGAGTTACAGAGAAACTTAAAGGAGAACCGCCTAATCGGAATGGAGAGGGAGCTACAAAAGACTATAAAAGAATACTGGAAGAGAGGGATTATCCATGGTTTGATACTCCTGAATGGAGAGATCAACTAGAGAAAGCTTTAGACCAAGGGCAAAGAATTGAACAACAAGCATTGGCTAATAAATCTTTAGATTTCGTGGCAAATGTGTACTTACCTGAGAAAATTGAGAATGAAAGATTCCTTACATAATCTAAATTTATTTATATTATTCCTTCTTAAATTTATATGATAGGTATGGATTTTAAGGGAACAGAGCTTCTAAAGTTAGCAGCAAGCATAATTATTTGCCAATTAGCTGGTGTTATAGGATCTTTTTTCACAAGTCCTAAAATAGATACTTGGTACGCAGATCTATCAAAGCCTTTTTTCAATCCACCGAGTTCGGTTTTCGCTCCGGTCTGGACTATATTATTCATCTTAATGGGGATCTCATTATTTTTAGTTTGGAGGAAAGGAATTGATAACTCAAGAGTGAGAGCAGCGATGAGTATATTTAGTATACATCTTGTTCTTAATGTAGCATGGTCAGCTGTGTTCTTTGGTGCTGAATCTTTAATAGGTGGATTTGTAGTGATTATGGTTCTTTGGCTTTCTATATTTGTAACAATGCTTCGTTTCTTTGATATTTCAGAGAAAGCTGGTATATTATTTATCCCATACATTCTATGGGTTACTTTTGCGGGGATCCTAAACCTATGGATATGGTACCTGAATTAATTTGAGGGATTAAAATGAAAAGAAAGGTTTTAATAATGTCTATTTTTCTTCTCTTGTTCTTAACCTTTATTGGGTCTATTGGATGGATTAATTATAAAGCATTTAGTGACGACGAATCCTCCCCAAGTTCCGAAGATGTTGATCAAAAAGTAGTTGGGATTAAAAAGATCATCGATGTAGTCGATGTTGATAAAGAATATGATGGGGTTGAAATAGATTCAGCCATGGATCGTGATTTAGTTATATTCATAGATGAGAATAATGATATTCAAAGGATTTTTAGTGAACCAGGGTTGATTGAAAACGTTGATGAGGGTTTTAAGTATAGGCTATATTATGTTAGTAAAGAAGAATCAGAGCTACAGTACATAGATGTTAGTAAATTCGAAAAAGTCGAGCCTTTATAGAAATAAGTTATCGCGGGCAACCACTTTTAAGTTTTTCTCCTTGCATTGATGATAAAATGATTGATCCTGATTACATCTCAACCCTTCAAAGAATAAAAGACAGAATCAGCGATGTTGAATGGGTAATCACTGGTAGTACCGGGATGAAACTGCAAGGAATGCCACTCGATCCTAATGACATCGATATACAAACCAATGAATCTGGAGCCTATAATATAGAGAAAATCTTCTCTGATAATGTCATTAGAGAAGTTGAATTTATTGAAAATGATGATATTAGATCTCATTTCGGAGAATTAGGGATAAACGGTATTAAGATAGAATTAATGGGAGATCTTCAAAAAAAGATTAATGGAGTTTGGGAAGAACCAATAGATATCAATAAATACAAAGAAATAGTTGAAATAGATGGTAACGAATTCCCAGTCATGTCATTGAAGTATGAGTACTATGCCTATCTAAGATTGAGAAGAGAGAAAAGAGCTAAAAAAATTAGAAAATGGATAAGAAATAATGAATATCTTGGTGATTTAGATGAATAATGATCTATACGCAGTAATTCTACATAAAGAATTAGGAGAAGAGATTTCTGTGGGGAGTTTAGGAGATTATTATTTTGATGAAGGGTACTACGTGTACGTGGGATCCGCTAAGAAGAACATATTGTCTAGAATAAAAAGGCACATGGATCTTGAAAAGAATAAGTATTGGCACATTGATTATCTTCGGGGTAAAACCAGTTTTGGCGGGTGTCTTATTTTTTCTAGAGATAATTTTAGTTCAGAAATGGATTTAGTTAACTGGATTGAGGATCGATCTAGTTATGAGAAGATAATTGAGGGATTTGGGTCTAGTGATACTGATTCCTATTCTCATCTCTTGTTTTCTGAGGAAAAAGATGGTATCCCTTTTTCAAGGGATCGAAATGAATAAAATACTTTATACATCTAATTGGTTGGTGGGTTTATGGATAATGAAAAGATTTTGATCCTTGGAGGAAAAGTAATTTCGATGGACGGAGAGATAATTGATAATGGTTCTGTTTATATTGTTGAGGATAGAATAGAGTTTGTAGGATCTAAAGAAGATGGATTATCCTTCAAAGATGATGATGTAGAGGTAATTAATGCTAATAATAGTTACGTACTCCCTGGTTTTATGAATATGCATTGCCATTTATTTCAAGTGCTTCTTAGAACTTATGGATCCGATCTTAACTTACTGGATTGGCTGAAAAAAGCTATCTGGCCTGTTCTCCCAAAAATGACGAGTGAAGACATCAGAGCATCCACTGAACTAGCGGTACTTGAAAACATTAAATCTGGCGTAACAACAGTTCTCGATATGAATTATGGAAATCCACACCATGAAACAGTTCTAGATGTCTTTAATGAAACCGGTATTAGAGGATATCTTTCAAGAGGATTCTATGAAGTCGAAGCTCATGAAAACATGATCGAAGATACAGATAAAGCTCTTGAAGATACAGAGAGATTAATGAAGAACCATGATAACGTAATGCCTGGGCCTATGCATCCTTGCTTTGTATCTAACGAATCTCTAATCGAATTAAAGGAATTAGCTGATAAATACGATAGGAATTTTTACATACACCTTGCTGAGAGTGAAGAAGACGTTGATCTCTTATTGGAGAACAGGGGTAAAAGGGATGCTGAATTATTGCATGATCTTGGTATCCTTGATGAAGATTTTATTGGTGTTCATTCTGTTCAGCTTAGTGAGGATGAGATAGATTTATTGGGTAAAACAGGGTCTAATACGGTTCATTGCCCTACAAGTAATATGTATATAAATGATGGAGTTTCCCCTGTCTCAGAGCTAATAAGTTCTGGTGCTAATGTGTCACTTGCTACTGATGGTCCTGCCAGTACTGGTAAACAGGATTTCTTCAGTGAAATGAAGACTGCTTCACTACTACAAAAGGTTCACTATGATGATCCTGAAACTATTAGTGCAGATAATATACTTAGAATGGGTAGTCGTAATGCTGGGGAGGCTCTTAGCATTGATACCGGAGTTTTGAGGGAAGGATATTTAGCTGATGTTGTGGTTCTTGATATGTGGAGGCCTAATGCGGTTCACTCCTATAATGAGATGGGGTCAGTTGTTTACTCTGGTTCCACTGGAAATGTTGATACAGTGATCTCTGGTGGAGATATATTGATGAAGGATCGGGATGTTAAAGTTCTTGATGAATCTAAGGTTTTAAAAAAAGCTAATGAAGTTGCTGAAAGGTTGGTGAAATAATTGAAGAAAGTTGAGATAATGGGTCGTGGTGAGGAGAAGATCGAGTTAGAAGATGGGATGGAAGCTGTTGATGTTTTGGAGAGCTGTGGTTATTCTGTTGAAAGTGCGATTCTTAGAGTGAATGGGGATGTGGCTTTAGAGGATAAAGAAATAAGTAAAGATGATGATTTGGTGGTTGTTCCAGCGATTTCCGGTGGTTAGCTTATTGGGCCGGTTGCCCATAGGTTTTCTTTAAGTTTTTTTCCGTTTTCTTCTTCCCATTGTTCGATTGGTATTGAGTTTTTCTTTCTGATTTTTTCTCCTAGTCCTAGTCCGTTGTATGAGCAGAATGGGACCATGCCTTCAGGGGTTGTGTAGTGGATTACGCAGTTCTGTAATCTGTCCAGGTTTAGGTTCCATACGTCTTGGAACCACATTGATCCTAGGAATAGTGATTTTCTGTGAAATTTCCCTAGTGATTCATAGTTACCTTTTACAACTGCATCTGTTAGAATTTCTTTAATTGAGAAGTCTTCTGGTGCTTTTTCTTCGTCTACTATTCCAGAAAGATCCTTCATAACTTTAGTAGCCATCTTAGCCTTTTTAAACCTACCCTTAGTATCTGCGAGATCATCAATAAGATCCATGAACATCTCAACATCTACGAATCGAGTAATAGGTACTAATTCTCCTTCCTCCTCAAACACGTATGTCGCACCACCACAACCAGGATGAGCTGTAAACTCTACTTGTTTCTTATCTTCCAGGTTCTGTACTAGTTGTGAGATAGGATAAACAAATGGGACGGGATACCAATCATCCTTACTTATCTGGCCATCAAGATTTTCTTCAATACTACTCATTAAAGTAGAGTAATCAACTCTTTGGTTTTTACGATAATCTTCATCTATATCCTCAATCCTACCAGTAAAAGCAATAGGTTGAATATTAACTCCTCTTACGACGTCAATATTATCTTGAGCAAATTTAATCACATCACCGATCTCATCTACATTATCTTGAGTGGCAACGGGAACAAGAACAACACTGGCAAGTCCAACCTCTCTTAAATTATTAATAGCTTCCTTATGCTGTTCTAACCATGGATCAGAATCCTCTGAAACCCCATCAAAACTCATATAAACAGTTTTAACACCAGCATCCTTAATCTTCTTACAGTATTCCTTAGATTCAGCTAACTTAATTCCATTTGTGTTAAGCTGAACATGAGAAAATCCTTTCTCATTCGCCATTTCAATGATTTCAAAGATATCATCTCTTACTGTTGGCTCTCCACCAGTTATTTGAATAGCCTTCGAAGGAACAGGCTCAATAGATCTAGCCTGATCCATCATCTCCTCAATCTCATCTAGTGAAGGTTCATAAACATATCCAGAGGCACCAGCGTTCATAAAACAATATGAACATCTAAGATTACATCTATTAGTAACAGTAAGATTAGTTAAAACAGCTTGAGATTCATGATCAGAATAAAGACCAAGATTCTGGATAGGAACGTTATCTACTCCATCTCCTTCTTCATCATACTTACTCCATTTCTCATAATCATCAGGATCTTTAAAGAATATTGATTTAAATTCGCCATGATCATTACATTCCTTTTTAATCCAAATACTATCGTTTTCCTCAACGATCCTTGCATCTACTTTGCTCATCTCACCCTCTTTAAAACAGTCAGGGCAAATTGACTCTGTCCTCTCAAGGATCTTTTCTTCGTCTACCAAATTATCACCTATTATTCATATATATCTTATATTTTTCCATTTATGAATGCTTGCTTTCCTGGCTAAATATGGAACATTTCTGTTTCCTAACTAATATTATAGGAAAACTAATAACTAATTTCATCGAAAAATGTATCCATTAACCCATCCAACTACCAAAACTAGATACTCCTAACAAAAAGCAATTAATAAACCTTTGCCTAATCCTACCGGACATAACAAACCAAACAGACGGACTAAAAACAAACTTCCAACTATCCTAAAAAACAATAAAAGCATACACATAAAAGTGGATCAAATACTAAAATGAACATATCGTAACAAAAAATAACTAAGATTAAAACCAATAGCTAAAGCAATACCAAAAATACCCACCAAGCCGAAACGAAGTACTAAGAAAACTAAAACAACCCAAAGACCAAAAAAATCCAAATAACACAGAAAAAACAATCCAAAGAAAAAATATTCGCACAAAGAACATCAACACTATGCATCACACCAACAAAGAACTCAGAGAGAAAAACAAGATTAAGAAAGAAGTAAATATAGTTACAATGATTACAGAAGAAGGCCTTAAATACATGAAAAATAAATAATATGATACGAAACCCGAAAAAATCAAAATAAAAATCTTCAGAAAAGAATATAACAAAAAAATTAACGGAAAAATAAAAACAAAAAACTTATAAGTCTCCCAAATCAACTCTTTCCGAATGCCTCGATAGCACAGCTTGGTAGTGCGCCCGACTTGTAATCGGGTGGTCGCGGGTTCAAATCCCGCTCGGGGCTCCATACTTCTTAGTTTAAAGCCAACTCATGGAGCTGCTCCAATTCTAGAATAGACCATCCCTTAAATCAGTTTTGATCCATTATGAAGATTAATTTCTTAAAATAGATTATTTTTATTGAGGATAAAAAGATAATGAAGTGAACTTTGAATATTAAAAAAGTTTTATTTAAAAGTTAAGTAACTAAAAGACTTACAAAGAGTTTAATAGTCAAACCTAAAGAAACAAAGAAATTCCAAAGTATAAATAATAAAATAAACTCCGATTTCAAGACGAATCCTCATGCCTTCCGAAAAAGGTCGCGCAACGTATCTTGCTTTTAAGGGTATGAATGTGGCCCAATTATGTGAATACTTTGGATGGAGCGAATTCTCCACTGACGCAATAAGGCATATGTAGACTCTTTCGTCTAATCACTAATAGAAATTTTTAGATGAGTGATCCATGTTTTGATTTTGGTGCTCCTGATAATCTTATTATTTATATTACTGAGGGTAGCATTAGGTTCTCTATGTTGGATTTAGGTATTTTTTTAAGTGCTTATTTCTATAATAGTATGTTGAAGGTGGTTTTGTGAAGAAATTGGTGATCTTTTATTCACGTACTGGTAATACTGCTCAATTAGCTAAGCAAATATCAGATGAATTAGAGTGTGATTTAGAGGAGATTGATGATGAGATGGATAGATCGGGGATTATTGGATTTTTAAGATCTGGGTGGCATACTGTAAGGAAGAAGAAGGCAAATTTAAAATCTATTCAAAAGGATTTTTCCGAATATGATCTTTTAGTTATGGGGTTCCCGATCTGGAACAGTAGCATTCCCCCAGCTATCAGAACCCTGGTAGATCAGGAAGGACAAAATATGAGTAAGATTGCTCTTTTCTCCACAATGGCTGGTAGAGGTGCGGAAAAAGCGCATTCTGAAGTCCGAAGTCTACTTGATAAAAAATCGTTAGCAAGTTTAAAGGTTAAAAAGAAAGAATTTGAAAATAAGGAGCACACGGATGCTTTAGATGAATTCTTAAAAGAGATAGGATCCTATTCTTAACTAAAAGTTTATTACGGATACGTAGGGGTTCTTGTGGATCTATTTCCAAACTTCGTGAAGAATGCCTTAAATCAGTAGCCATGGCCCAAGATCAGTTTCGCGGATTATGGATAGTTATGAAAGATCAAGGTCCTATTTTTTATGATCTCAGGGTCGGGTATTCACATTATCATTCTGAAGCTAGTGGGGATAGATGGAATAATCAAATTATGAATACGTAATTATCTGGATAGTGGAATCTGTTTCTATAGATCTTTATGTGTTGTTTGGTATTGGTATTTTTTGTTTTCGGGGTTGATACCGAAAGGTTTTTAAGGATTGATGGATTTTCTGAAAAAAAGTTTTTTAACCGGAGGTTGAAAAATTGAATATTGAATTCAAAAATGAAGGTGGGACCAAAAATCAATGGTTAATGTTCTTAGGCCTTGGCTTCATGAACACAGCGCTCGGAATCTTATTTATCACAATCGACATCATCCCAGTATTTGCCAGTTTAGCAATTCTTTTAGCCGCAGCTCTCTTTTTCATTGCAGCAATCCTGAAACATAAAGAAACCTAGGAAAAATGAAATTTCTAGTCAATAATAAGGAGGATTAAATATGGATATTAAATGGAAAAATGAAGACGAAGATCAGTGGGTAGTCTACACATCTACTGGATCAATGTTTGTTGTTCTTGGAGCACTATCCACGACAGATATGTTGGGATCTACTCTTGGTATGATATTCGTGTCTATTGGAGTTGTTTTGACTATTATAGGGCTTTATAAAAATATTAGCAACCAAAAAGAAGAAGAATAAGCCCTATCTCTTCCTTTCTCTTAATTCTTCATAACCTGAAAGTAATATTTAAAGAAGAGTCGGCTTATGGATTAGAAATTCGGAAACCATGAAAGATTTAAACATTATGGGAGGAAGAAAATTATGGATTTAAGAAATCTAGGAAGTTCTTTGAGAAATATCCTCCGTAAACATAATATTAATTTACCTTTTATTATCCTAGGAGCATATCTATTATACTATGGCTTACATGGATCCATCGTCAAAGAGTTTTCTAATTTAAAAGGAGATTTAATGATTACTTGGTTTTTACTGGGGATCCTATTGATCTGGATTAGCATACTCGACTCAAGACTAAGAGAACTACAGAAAAAAAAGATAAACCAAATTAACCTCTATTAATTATCATTCACCATCAAAAACTAATAAAGAAACTGAAGAATATCTTATTTAGATTAATTTTTTTTATTTTTTCTTCATAGGATTTATCTGATTACTAAAACTCTTTATTATTTGGTATTTCATTTTCTAGTTCATTAGATATTTTTGAAGATGTTTTCTTGTTTTTCTTCTCTAATATCGCTTTGTCCCGGGCTTATCTAGAAGATACTTTGACCTTACTCCTCAACTTCATTCATACCACGTAGCATAGAAAGTTATACCAGAATATATGAAATTCCATTTTGGTCGAACCGAAATTCTAAAATTTGGATTATAGGATATGGGTTTGGGATTGTTATTTTGGGTTGAGGCTTGTTATGGTAAGGTTTTTATATCTTTCTTTCGTTGGTTTGGTAGAGAAGTATGTCTTTCATACCGAGTACCTGCACGGAGTGCGGTTGGACTGATGGTGAGGGTGCTAACCCAGAAAGAAAGGCTGATATAGTAGCGTATAGATGTCCTAAATGCGGTAGCATAATAGATGAAGTCAGTATGGAAAAGCCTTAAGTGTTTGTATATTGATTTGTTTATAGAAATGATTTGGTAGCGGTTTTTCAACCTCACCAATGTTCCACAATAGTCTAAAACCTATTTAGCAATCGAGGAACTCTTCTGGTTAGTCCCTAATACATCTAAACAACAAATAAACAAATAAGACACGATCTCAACGGAAATATTCTTACTGAGCAACCATATAAACCAAACTTATTCTATAGATTGAAATATTAACGCATAATTAGTTGCTGCACTTCCACCTATATTGAAAGTAATTCCCGTTTTGGCTCCTTCAGCTTGTTTTCCAATAGAGTTTCCTTGTATCTGTCTTGTGGCTAATACTGCCATTGAAACTCCCGTGGCTCCTACTGGATGTCCTTTAGCCTTCAAACCACCTGAAAGATTTACAGGTGTCTCTCCATCCGGCATAACCATACCCTTATCCACCAGTTTCCAGCCTTCACCATTCTTCGCTAATCCTAAAGCCTCATAAGCAAGAATCTCAGCTATAGTAAAGCAATCGTGAACCTCTGCGAAGTCTAAATCCTTTTCAGTAATTCCAGCCTGATCATATGCCTTCTGAACTGCTTTTCTCCCCGCCACGAATTCGGATTTAGATCTTTTATCCATTGAAAGATAATCTGTAGTATGTCCTAACCCGGTTATTTCTACGGGATCTCCGTGATCTTTTTTTGCTTTGTCTCTAGAGGTAAGTACAATCGCTGCTGCTCCATCTGTTACTAATGAGCAATCATGAAGCTTTAATGGATCGGAAATTATTGGATTCTTTTTATCGGGTAGTTCTATTATATCTTCATAGGCCCAGTCAATTCCTTTATGAGCTAACGGATTTTCCAGAGCATTTCTGTAGTTTTTGGCTGCTGCCTTAGCAAGTGATTTCTTAATCTGATCCTTAGTTAAGTCATATCTTTTTAGGTATCCTTGAGCGAACTCTGCAAATAAGTCTGGGAATGTCATGCCTTTCGATCCTTCTTCAGGCCAGTAAGAAGCTTTAGCCAAAGCCTTAGTAACTCCCTTGGTATCCAGGGAGTTCATCTTTTCAACACCGATAACCAGGGCATAATCAGTTTTTCCTGATTCTATGGCTTTTTTTGCTGAGTCTATGGCTGCGGATCCGGAAGCACAAGCATTTTCAACTCTGGTTGCAGGAGTAAACCTGAGATCAGGGTCAATATCCATGGCGATCGGTCCAAGATGTTCTTGGTTATTAAAGCTTCCACCACTGAAATTGGCAACCCATATATCATCTATATCATTGGGATCTACTCCAGAATTATCCAGAGCCTTTCCACCGGCTTCTGTTAATAAATCATATAGATCCTTGTCGAGGTCTCCAAACTTCGTATGTCCAGTTCCGACAACGCTAATACCCATATATAACACCATTTTTGGATAATATTATTTATATTAGCCTAAGATGAGTCCTCCGTCTACGCTTAGTACTTCACCGTTTACGAATTTGGCTTCATCTGATGCTAGGTAGAGGTAGGCTTCAGCTATATCTTTTGTATCGCCGAGTCTTCCTAGAGGGGTTTTGTCTCTGAATTTATCGAGGACTTTTTCTGGAACGGATTCCATCATCTGGGTTTTGGTGTATCCTGGGGCTACTGCGTTGACTCTTACTCCTTTCCGTCCTAGTTCTTTGGCCCAGGTCTTTGTCATTCCGATTACTCCGAATTTTGATGCTGCGTAATTGGTTTGTCCGAAGTTCCCGTATTTTCCTACTATGGATGAGGCATTTAGAATTACTCCTCCTTCTTCTTGTTCTATCATTATTTTTGCTGCTTCACGTCCACAATTGAATGTTCCTTTTAGATTGACGTTGATAACTTTGTCAAAATCTTTTTCGGACATATCCACGAGCTTAGAATCTGCTGTTATACCGGCGTTGTTTACGAGAATATCTAAACGATCGAATTCATCGACGGTGCTATTCACTAGATTCTTAGCTTCACCCATATCGGAAACGTCCACCTTCTTAGCTATAGCCTCAGATCCTATTTCTTTGATTTCTTCAACAACTTCTTTAGATTTTTCTAGATCAACATCACATATTACTACTTTAGCTCCTTCTTTGGCAAACCTTTTAGCTGTTGTTTTTCCGATTCCTCGTGCAGATCCAGTAACTATAGCAACTTTATCTTCTAACCTCAAATTATCAACCCAAAAAGAGAAACTGAAACAATCCTTTAAACATTTTCGTTAATTGCCTAAAATTCTGAATCTTCTCATTAAATACTGAAGGGTTCATAAAATCTAAATAGTACTAAATGATAAAAAATAATAAAATCTTTATAAAAACTTTAAACAATCAACTAATCCTGTTACCACAAAAAACACACACTCAACAAGAACCCAAAAATAAAAGTATACTAAAAAATATTCGAAAATAAGGATCTGCAATATATTAAGTTTCTCATCTTTATTTCTTAACTTTTATCCGAATTCTGAAGAATTAATCCTTCTTAAACCATTAAAAGAGAATTAGATTTTTCTTCATTATATTTAGTTTATTCTATTAGGAGAATGAATGCTGGTATTAGGATCTATATATTGAAAGATGTTTTCAGCCGATTTGCAGTAGATTACTATGAAAATTCTGGTACAGAATTAGGTTATTGTTTTTAGAGAAATGGGTTTGACCCAGATCTTATTTAATTGTTTACTTTAAGTATTTAGAGTTTTTCTTCTCCAGCATAAATTACTAATATAAAGAACACACATCTTTGATTATAGGGTTCGTACGGGTCTTTTCAGGCTTTTTAAATCCTAATTAATAGTTCGATATATGTCTTTACAATCATTAAGGATTTAATACGTTTAAAAAAGATGATTCTGCGGGTTTCAAACAATAATTATTGCTTGTGAAAGAAATTGAAGATATTCTAGGTGGTTAAGTAGAAGTTAAGAATTCGGAACTGGGTGAGGCGATCTTCAGAGGGCTATTGGGGGCCTTGATTTTTTGGTTATATATTGGTAAATTTGGTGGAGAAGATAGAGGGGGAAAGAAAATATGTTCACATATATTGGAATCCTAATAATCATACTTTTCTTATTAAGCGGTATCTCCCTCATTGTTCTTTCAATTTTAACTTATAGAAGAAATCGAAGTCCTTTATCCCAAACTTTTCTTCTATTACTGATATTCTGCTCTGTTTGGGTTTTCAGTCACTTATTAGAGCTTGTTTTCTCATCAAGGTTTGGGACAATGCTATGGGGGCGACTGAAATACTCTGGTATTGTTTTCATTCCTGTAGCATGGTTAAATTTTTCTTTACATTATACAGGATGGAGCAAACACGTCAGTTGGAGAAAAACAATTTTACTTCTCTTGGTTCCGTTAATTGTTCTGTTTGTTGTATGGAGTAATCATTATCACCACCTTTTCTGGGGAGATATCGTGATAGAAGAGTTGGGTGGGCTTACCTATTTCTCAGCGACTTTAGGTCCATTTTTCTATCTCAACACAGTGTACATCTATACATTAATTATTGTTGGTATTTTTCTTATTTTGCACGCGCTATTGAATTTGCACCGAGAGTATTGGAAACAGGCGGTTATGATCTCAGTTGGGATTCTTACTCCTTTGTTAGGGAATATTATTTACATTTTTACCTATACCTCTCCTAGACTAGATATCACTCCACTTCTCTTCCTCCCTGCTAACATATCTCTAGCTTTCGGAATGAGAAACTTTAACTTTCTCGATGCATTGCTTATAGGAAGAGAAACTGTTTTTGAAAAAAGCAGCAGAGCAATATTCGTCCTTGACAACAAAGGTAAAATCATTGATCTGAATAAGGCAGGTGAAGAATTAGTTAAAGAAATCGGATCTCATGAAGATGTAATTGGTGAAAAACCTGAAGATATCTTTTCTAAAAAATTTGCACTGAAGGTCGCTCTTAATGCTAGAAATGAAACAAGACACGAATTTTGGATAGAGAGGGATGGATATAAAAGATATTTCGAAGCTCATATCGATCCACTTCAAAAATCAAGAGAATTACAGATCGGGTGGAGTATTACGGTTAGAGATATTACGGAGAGAAAGAAGGCTGATAAAGAACTTTTAAAGTTGGAAAAAGCTGTTGAGGGTTCTGTTGCGGGTTTCGCTTTCTTGGGTATGGATGGGGAAATAGAGTATGTTAACCCTAAACTGTTGGAAATGTTCGGTTACGAGGAGGACGAGGTAATTGGAAACCATATTTCAGAATTCTTGGAGTATGAAGAAGGATTAGAGAAATTTTCAAGATCCTTAGAAGAAGGGGCTTGTAAGGGGGTGATGACTGGTTTAAGAAAAGATGGTTCAACTTTTGAAATTCTGGCTAACGGTAACATCATTAAGGACGATGAAGGAAACCCCGAAGGGATTGTGACCACGGTGATAGACTCCACTCAGCGGAAGGAGGTGGAGTAATGGGAGGAATTCCGGAGGAGTATAGAGATAAAATTTTCGTAAGGGAGGGGGGTTTTTTGGTGTTGGTAGTAATAATTCGGGTTTCTGTTTTGGGTTGTGAGATGGAAAATTCTTATGAAATTAGTTATTCCTATTTAGAAGGTCTTTAAGTACTTAGATTATCTTAAATATTATGGGATGGGGTTTGTAGTATGGATAGTAGGAAATTGTTTTTAATATTAATATTAGTAATTTTTCTATTTTCTCCAATATTGTATTTAAGAGATCCTAATGGTTTCGGACAGGCTGCTCTCCAACCCTATTATCGAACTGGGCGAATTATTGAAAAAAATGCTGAGAACACATTAATCACAATTGAAACTAATGAAACTGAACAAATTTCAGGTAAAGCGCTTGATGTGGTTTTAAATGAATTAGATATGGGTGATCTTGTTTGGACTGCTAGTCGAGGTGAGCCTGGTGGGGAATGGTTAGCCATTGCGAAACTTAACCAAAGTTCTCAAAAAATATCGAAGATGTATGGAGATCCGAAGTGGCATAATGATTCCCACCCTGACCTGCTTGGAGGATACAAAATAGAGTATAGAGCCATACCAACCTCCAAAACGAGTAGTAATTCTCCAGTTAAATATATTAAAATGAATATTTCTAAGAGCGGGGAATTAGTTGGTAAAAATATTAAATTAAAGCCGGGTGAAAGTTTTCAATATGAGGTTTCAGGAGAAGCGATCCAAGTTAAATTCCATGATGGTTGGGTTCAAAATGCATTGGGGCCTGAAGGGGTTTCTAACTTCACGATTAAGATTTCCCGTTCCTCTGGGGGTGAAGGATTGCCTTTGATGTGGATTGGTCTTGGGATTATCATTATCGGATTGGTAGCTGGGATAATCTTTACTAGGAAGGAATAGAACTTGAGAAGTTAAAACTAGGTTCTGCCCTTAGCTACGGCTGATAAGTAATGGGTAGTGGTAATATATTGTTTCTGGTTTTTCTTTTTGTTTTTTAGTTTCTGTTTTTTTGGGTCTTATTCTTGAGGATTCTTTTTTGGGTATCTGGTTGTTGGATACATGGTTTTTTTTGGTTTTGGGGTTGGTTTCTTTTTCATTTGGAAATATGTGGGGGCTTTTAAGGGATCATACTTTTATATTTATTTATTGTAACTAAATATAAGAGGGATTAGTTTGGGGGCTTAACTATCGGTATTTATTCTGTTGTGTCAGGTAAGGGTGGTGTTGGGAAGACCTTTATATCTGTTAATCTGGGGCTTTCGCTTGGAGAGGGAGGTGAGGAAGTTTTGCTTATAGATGCTGATCTTCCATCTGGTGATGTGGCCCAGTATTTGGGTATGGAGGATGATGATCCTGGGCTTACTGAATATCTTTCTGGTGAGATAGATTCGGTTGAGGAGGTTTTAAAAAATTTTTCTGGTGGGTTAGATGTTTTACCTACGAAGAGGTCTCTTAGGAAGTTTTTGTCGTCTGATATTGAGTGTTTTTTAGATTTTTTACCTGGTCTGGCTGGGCAGTATGATCATGTGATAATAGATTCGCCTCCTGGGATTAGTAGGAACTCAATAAATCCTATTAAGGTTTCGGAGGGATTGTTAATAGTTGTTAATCCTGATGAGGCTTCTGTTTCATCTGCTGAGAATATTCAAAGGGTAGGGAATATACTTGAAAAGGATTTAAAAGGATATATTCTTAATAAATGGAAGGAGAGAAATTTTTTACAGAGGTTGTTGAGTGAGGAAACCCAATTGTCTAAGGATGTAATTTATGGTAGATTGGGGACTGAAAATCTTGGTACAATCCCATTTGATAATAATGTCAGGAGAAGCACGCAGATGGGAATCCCGCTACTACGATATAAATCTGGATCAAGTGCGGCTAAGGCAATTAAAAATATTCGGAACCTATTTTGAACCCGTATAAATCTTTACTTTGATGAAGATATTTAATATGGTTATTTGGGTTGTTTTAGTGTGGTATTGGAGGTTTTTATTTATTGAGTCTTCTTTGCGTGATTGGGTTTTGGTTGCTTTATCTGTTATTATTTTGGTTGAGGTTATTATAATTATGTTTTTGGTTTTTATGTCGTCTGGGGGTATATTTTCGTTTGAGGATTTGCCAGTTGTTTTGTTTTTGTGATTGATGGGTTTTATTTTTTTTGTTGTTTTGTCCGGTTTAGGGGTATTCCTTATGGGGTTTGTTGGGTTTGGTTTGTTTTTTGTGGTTTAATTTGGTTTGTTTTTGTTTTTTGGGTTTGGTTGTTGTTTTTTGTTGTTTTTCTGTGTTTGTTTTGGTTTTTGTTTGGGTTTTGGTGTTTTTTAGTTTTTTTGTTTTGTGGTTTGGTTTTGGTTTTTACTTATTTGGGTGGGGTTTAGAGTGATTTTGTTAGTTTTTGTCATTTTTTTGGGTATTTAGGTAATTCAGGTGGCTTGGTTGTGGCGGAACTTTTGTTTGAATGATGATGGTTAGGTTCTTTACACGTATAAAAAAATAATTTTAATACCTAATCTAAAATAATACCTATACAAACCAATTTGATTGAGAATAAGGAATAAAGCTTATTAATCCAAAATCAATTCTATGAATCTAGAAACCTTATAATTAATTAAAAACGAAATTATCGATCTAAGTTTTAAAAGTAATAACGATATCCAAATCCTTTCTACATAGTTCTATAACTTTTTTAACTTAGATTCTTTTTATTCTGTTGGAAAAAGGATAATAATGATTTAGGATTACTTCTCTTTTTTTTCTATTATTTTTGTTGGATTTGGGTCGTTTTTCATTCTGGTTTATAGTCCTGTGGTACTGGAACTTCTTCGATTATATCTTCAATTATTTTTTTAGGCTCCAGTCCTTCTAGTGAATATTCAACATCTATTATAATTCTATGAGATAAGGCATCTTTTACAAGCATTTTTACATCATCTGGAGTTACGAAGTTACGTCCCTGAACTAATGCCATTGCTCTAGAAAGTTTCAGCAAGGCTAATCCTCCTCTTGGACTTGAACCTACTTCTACAGGATCTTTCTCCCGCGTCTTTCTAATGATATTGGTAATATACTCTTGGATGCATTCATCTATATATATTTCATTTTCTACCAATTTTTGAAGTACTCTGAACTTTTTTAGAGAAACTACGGATTCTATATCTCCTGTGGGATCGTCCTTTCTCCACTTTATCCTTCTCTTATGTATCTTCAATTCTTGTTTCATTGATGACGGATAACCGGGTGATAGTTTAATTAAAAATCTATCCATCTGTGCTTCTGGTAGTGGATAGGTTCCTTCTTGCTCTATAGGGTTTTGTGTGGCTAGTACGAAGAATGGGGATTTTAAGTTGTGAGATTCGTCTTCTATGGTAACCTGTTTTTCTTCCATTGCTTCTAATAGTGCTGATTGGGTTTTTGGTGGGGCTCTGTTGATTTCATCGGCAAGAATGATATTGGCAAATATTGGGCCCTTCTTTAGTTCAAAGTATCCTTTTTCTCTCCATACCTTGGTAC
>CAYTEI010000004.1:53135-66305 GCA_964436705.1 uncultured Thermococci archaeon | reverse complement strand
AAATTGGAGATTATATAAGGGTACCATCTAAACTTGATTTTTATTCGGTTTTCTTCATTTTTCGTTAGATTACCTTCAACGGAAGATTCGGATGGTTCACTCAAGATCTAATAGTTTCACCAGCCGAAGTATGGCCATACGTATTCCACGGATGGATACTCTGCTTTGGAGTATTCCTAATAGGAGCAGTAATGCTCGGATACGGAAGAGAATACATATATGAACAAGAAATTCCAGAAGGCGCAAGAATGGAGATAGGGTCGTGATAATATGATATTTGACGGATTATTAAGTCACAAACCTCTAGAAAAGGGTGAAGAATACAGAATGATACTGAATGATAAGAAAAACGGAGAAATATACGCTAGAATCGGTGATGCTTTCGTTTACGTTACAAACGCAGGTGATGATCAAATAGGCGATCTGGTATACGCTAAAATAACCGAAAAAGAAGATAAAGAAACATTATACGCAGAACTTACAGAAGATATAAGAGAAGAAGAGGAAATAGTTGACGTATCTGATGAGGAAGAAGAATAACTATATTTTTTCTTTCTTTTCCCATTCTCTAATTTTGTTAATACTTTCTTCTTTTATGCCCTTTATAGTAAATTCATGTTCTATATTATTTGTATAGGTAATTTCTAGTTTCCGATTAGTACCAGTGAAATCTAGAGTTATCCAATCTTTGCCTTCAGATATATCAGTTATTTTATTTCTTTGTATTTCTATCCATTCCTTTGGATCTTCCTTAAATCCTCCTATGAATGAATAGGGAACTATGATCATTTTATTATTTGAGAACAAGAGTTTACCTCTTTTTTTAGTTCCAAGGAGAAAAGGATCATGAACATATCTAATAAGTGCCTTAGATGATTTCAAGTCTTCTTTATTTAAATCCTTCACTTCAGTTACGTGTTCCAGTAGGTCCTGACGATTCTTCAAATTATCACCGACTTAAATGCCAAATACAAGCTTCCAGAACAAATCCCCGTAAAAAGCAAGGGTTAGAGATCCTAAAAATAAGAAAGGTGCAAACTTCATACTTTTCATAACCTTGATTTCATCACTTAATTCTCCATTTTCATTATATTGTTTTAAATCAGCTATCTTTTCCTCATTAAGACCAGTGGACATAGGCTTTATTATAGCGTTCTCTTTGCTTACTTGCTTAATCATTTCCCATAAAGATGGTTCATATACCTCAATATCGTCTTTCTTTTTAATTATGAATACTCCAGGTATATCACCCGTATCAAGTTTTGAAACCTCTTTATACCCGCTAAGAGAATTCGTTAAAGCGTAAATTATTAGAAATGGAGATATTAAAAGTATTGTATTTAGAAGAACTGAGACAGGTCCAGTGTACAGAGCTGAGGAATAGCTTAACTTTAGGTTAGGTATAACTGAACCATACGCCATTAACAGTTTTGCATCTCCACCAGCCCATATACCAGTATAGAAAAGAGCGGCACCAACTACAAAACCAATTAAACCTCCTATTAAACCGCTTAAAGCTAGTAAATAGTCCCCCAAATATATTCCGTAAATTAAGTGAGAAATTATACCTATAAAAGTTATACCAAATGTATGTTTTTCATAAATAAGACCTTTTTTAATATCAGTAAATGAGCTTAGAAGACCTAATATGATAAGAAAAATAATCTCAAAATACATTATCATAATATCATCTGATGTATAGAATGAGTTTTAGTATTTGTATTTTTTCTTAAAGAGAGAAGGAATAACATATAGAGAAAATAAAAATAAATGGATAGATTATTTCTTGAGTCCAAATTCTTTCGCTAGCTTTTCTTTTGTCATTGGAAGTTCCTTAAATCTTTTACCAGTTGCATTCTTTATTGCATTGGCGATAGCTGGAGCTGGAGGTACGATTCCGATTTCTCCTACACTTTTAGCTCCGTATGGACCGCTAGGTTCATGAGTTTCCACAATCTCTGTTTCAATGTCTGGGATATCTAAAGAGGTTGGAATTTTGTAATCAGTAAATGTAGGATTCCTTAGCTGCCCTTCTTCATTAAAGATCATTTCTTCAGTCATTGCAAAACCGATAGCCTGGGCAGTTCCTCCTTCGACCTGGCCTTCTACTTCTTTTGGATTAATTGCCGTTCCAACATCGGATAGAGTAAGGTATCTTTCTATATCAACCTCTCCTGTTTCCTCATCAACAGCGACTTCAACAAAGTGAGTTGTGAATGGGGGTGGACTAAGAAAGTCTTCGGCTTTTCCAAACCCATAGAGTTGATCTCTTTCCCCTTCACCGTAAACGACATCCATTACTACTTCTTCGATCTCGATACTTTCATTAGGTTTCTCTTTTACGAATACCTTTCCATCTTCTGTTTTAAGATCCTCAGGATTTTTATCCAGCATTTCAGAAGCTCTGTCAATAATTTTATCTCTTAATTCTTTTGCAGCTTTTTCAACAGCATTTCCAGTTACGTAGGTCACGCTTGAAGCATATGTCCCCATATCAAACATTGTTCTATCGGTATCAGCTGATACGATTTCAGTATCTTCGAGTTTAATCCCTATGGTTTCAGCCGCAATCTGGGACATTGCAGATTCTGCCCCTTGACCTATATCAGAAGCACCTATTGTAATTAGAACTGTCCCATCCTCGTTCATTTTGATTAAAGAGGCTCCAAGCTCGAATCCGGCTACTCCACTACCTTTCATCGCTGAGGCCACGCCAACTCCACGTTTTCTACCGTTTTCATCAGTTTGACCGGAAATTTCACGTTTCTCTTCCCAATCAAACATTTCTTTTCCTTTCTCTAATGTTTCATCTAATCCACAGGACTTAATCTCCCTTGGGATTACTTCTCCTCCTTCACTCAGTACTTTAGATACTGGGTCAACTTGTCCTTCCTGAATTGTATTTTTAAGCCTAAGTTCAACAGGATCAATTCCTAATTCCTCTGAAAGAACATCTATAGCTTGTTCTAAAGCGTATCCGCCCTGTATGGTTCCATATCCTCTGTAAGCACCCGATATTGGTTTGTTGGTATAGACCACGTCAGCCTCAAATCTCAAGTTTCTACAATTCTTGGTGTATAATGGTAGAGTCATACTGCCCATATTGATCGTGACAGTCGTTCCATGGCTTCCATAAGCACCCGTGTCTGATAAAGCATAGATTTTGATTCCATCAATTTTACCATTTTTATCGGAACCAATCTTGACTCTTAATTTAGCCGAGTGTCTTCTTCTAGATCTGAGGAACTGGTCCTCCCTATCAAAGATCAGAATTGAGGGTCTTCCAATATCATCGGTCACGAATGCATTATAATGCTCGATATTCATTTCTTGTTTATCACCGAAGCCTCCACCTATCTCCCAAGAACGAACTCTTACATCGTTTTGAGATTTATCAAGAATTCGAGAGATAATTCTACGCACATGATAAACTACTTGATTAGAGGTCTCAACCACAAGTTGTCCATGATCATTAAGATGTGATACACAGGCTAGAGGTTCCATATGTCCATGCTTCTGAATTGGAGTTTTATATTCATCCTCTATAACCACTTCGGAATTATTAAAAGCCTTTTCAGTGTCTCCAACTTCTACATCTAAATGATCAGCAAGATTTCCATCCTCATGTATCTTAACTTCCTCTTCTAAAGATTTTTCAGGATCAAGGACTGCTTCTAATTTTTCATATTCCACATCTATCTTATTCTTAGCCTCTTCTGCAACTTCCTCAGACTCAGCAGCGATTAATACGACAGGTTCACCAGCAAATTTTGCTACTTTATTTAAGATCTTGGTATCATATGGTGATGGTTCAGGATAAGCTTGCCCGGCAGTAGTAAATTCGACATCAGGCACATCTTTGTAAGTATAAACCTTAATAACACCATCCATCTCCTCTGCCTTCTCTTTATCAATATTCGTAATCTTGGCATGAGCGTGAGGACAGGTCTTAAAGTCTATGTAAACTAGATCATCTCCAAATTTCTGTTTAGCCTTTGTAGCATAATCAAATCCATACACGGCTTCTCCCTTTACCTTTCTTTTAGCATCAGTACGGATAATATCCTCATTTTCAACAATCTTGTTTTCATCGTTACTCATTTTTATTCCTCCTGATTTTTCAATTTCTTTGCTGCTAGCATTACTCCATCTACTAATTTCTTATATCCGGTACATCGACACAGAACTCCTGATAACGCCTTTTTAGCTTCTTCTCTAGTTGGATTAGGATTCTTCTCGAGAAGCCATTTTGTGGTTAGAACCATAGCTGGAGTACAATAACCGCACTGGACAGCTCCCGCTTCCATGAAAGCCTCTTGAATTGGATGAGTATCCTCCCGCTCTGAAACTCCTTCTATCGTGGTGATATTCTTTCCATCTACTTGTGGGGTTAGCATAAGACAAGAGGAATTAGGTTCGCCATCAACGAGGATTGTGCAGTTTCCACAATCGCCGGAACCACAACCATATTTAGTCCCAGTAAGACCGAGATCCTCTCTTATAAAGTCTAATAGTTTTCTGCCTGGTTTTACTTCCATCTGTTTTTCTTCTCCATTAATCGTGAAGTTTATTTCAACTTTATTATCAGACATTAGATCTCCTCCTTGCATTCATTAAGAGCTTTTTTTAGAAGAACTTCTTCTAAATGTTCTCTATATTCTTTTGAAGCTCTTAAACTCGATCTAGGAGAGCAATCGTTGCATATCTTATTCATAGCTTTATTTATTGTTTTTTCATTCAATTTTTCTCCTTCGAGAGTTTTTTCAGTTTCAGTGGCTTTTACTGGGATTTCATCGGCAACTTCCACACCGATACTAGCATTTCCAATAATATCCCCATCCATATCCAGTCTTAGAGCTACTCCGGTGAGGGTTACATCGTGTTCGGTTCTAACGATTCTCTGGAAACTACTCAATGTGTTTTTTCCGTAATTTGGTATAATGAATTCTTTTAGAATTTCGTTTTTTTCTAGAATGATTTCTCCGAAAGAAGTTGCTATGTCTTCAATTTTTACGGATTTTTCTCCTTCTGTTCCTTCTATTAGAGCGTTTGCTTCAAGTGCTATTAGTGGGGCGGCCATGTCTGAGGAGGGTACTGCTTCACAGATGCTTCCTCCTATTGTGGCTTGGTATTTGACGTTCTCGGTCCAATGATATGCTGCATCGTATAATGTTCGGTATTGATCTTTTTGGATGTGTTTACTTTCTTCAATTTCCCCTATTGTGGTTGTAGCGCCTATTTTTATTTCTTTATCTTCTTTCTGTACGTAGTTTAGTCCCAAGTCATTAATATCTACTAGGTAATTGGTGTTTAGATGTTTTAGTGTGATTTCTGTTCCTCCGGCAATTACCTCGATATTTTTATCTTTTTTCTCATCTAGAATTGAAATAGCTTCCTGAAGATTTTCAGGTTGATAATAATCTTTTAAATTTAGATTTTTCAAATTTACACCTCTTTAGCTTGATTTTATAGTTTTTCCTTCGCTTTTAATGGTTCCTGATTTGTATGAAGGCGAAATACTTTCAAACCCTTGAACGATAATCTTTCCGCCATCCATGCTATGTCCTATAAGTCGACCAGTTTTACCATTTACCTTGATTAAACCGCCTTTCATTTCAATTCCAACAAGATCCTCTGCTTCTTCACATTCAATGTATCCATCTTCCATGTAATTGCCTAGATTTTTGCCTGCGGATCCATTGATTATTAATTCACCGCCTTTTAGTTCATAACCTCCGAGATCTCTAATTTCTCCGTTTACGACAAGTTTTTTACCTTTTTCAAGGTTCATTCCAACGAAGTCAAGTTTTATCGGTATTTCAATTTCCATTTCTTCCTTGATAACTTCGTTCACAGCTAGAGAAAGATAAATTCCTAGTCCCGCCAGGTAATCCATTTTACCGTAACTATTTTTAAGTTCATTTAAGTTTTTACAGAATTTTTTTACATCCTCTTCGGTAAAACTAATTTTATTTAAAATAGCTTCAGCCTTTTTAATCCCAATGTCCATAGTAGAATAATCTTCATCAAGAAAACTTTTAGCTCCTTCAATCAAATTCATTTTATCCCTTACAAAGCTTCTAATTTTTTCCAAAGATCCTTACTAGCTTCCAAGCTTTCTTCTTCAATTTTTTCTTTATCACAACTAATCGGTGTCCCATCTTCAACTAACTTTTCCCCACCAACAAGGATCGTATCTGCATCATCACCATCTAAGGTATTAACTAAATGTCCATAAACTGAATCCTTATTGATCGGTGTCATACGAACTCTAGGATCAAAAATAACTACGTCAGCTTTTTTACCTTCCTCGAGACTTCCTATTTCATCCTCAAGATTATAAATTCTGGCACCCTCGATAGTTGCCATTTCAAAGACCTTTTTAGGGCTCAGAACTCTAGGATCCTCGGTATTAACTTTATGAAGTAGAAAGGTGCTTCTTATATTTTCGAAGGGGTCAAATATATACCCATCGTTACCTATCCCGATTGGAATATTAAGGTCAATCATTCCTGGTACATCGGCTACACCAACAGCATTTAACATATTACTCATTGGATTGTGTAGTACACCGGCTCCAGTTTCTTTTATTAACTTTAATTCATCTTCATTAACATGGACACAATGTGTTAGAGCAGTATTCTCATCTAAAAACCCTTCATCATGCAGTCTTGTAACAGTTCTTTTCTTATGATTAAGAATATTGTAATAAAGATCTTCCGGACCCTCTGAAGTATGTATGGTTTTTGGAGCCCCGTATTCATCTGCAATGTCTTTTGCTTTATGGATCAATTCGTTAGATACAGTAAAGGAAGCATGTAAACTCATCATACCATAGATTCTGTCATTAGAATTTACTTTCTCTAAAAATCTTTTATTTTCTTCAACTCCACGCTCACCTTCTTGCTTACTATTTCTTTCTGTTGCCTCAAAAGCCAACATTCCTCTGATCCCAATTTCCTCTACTCCCTCCTGAATTACATCTAAAACATTTTCAATAGAATTTGGACCAGAATAAGTATCAGCAAAAAAAGTACAACCATTTAAAAGCATCTCAAGACTTGCAATTTTCGCACTCATCTTAGCATGATCATAATCCATAGCCTCATCCATAAACCACCAAATTCTCTGCAAATTTTGCCCAAATTCAGTAGGAGGATCAATAGGTAGCGGAGCCCCTCTCAGAAGAGCACCATACAGATGAGTATGAGCAGTGACAAGACCAGGAGTAACGATCTTTCCAGAAGCATCTATAACTTCATCAGCTGAGAAATCAGGATCCCCTTGTCCAATATCTTCAATTTTATCATCTTTAATGTGAAGGTATCCTTCAAATACTCCTTTAGGCCCCATCGTAACGATAAGACCGTTTTTAATTAATTTTTCCATAACCTACACCTTATAAAAAGTGGTGGAGAAAAAATGGATAGAAATAAATTTATCTCATGAAAAGAGCTTGAACTGCTTTCTGGGCATGTAATCTGTTGCCCGCTTCATCAAATACGACAGAATTAGGTCCATCGATAACTTCATCAGTGACTTCTTGTCCTCTGGAAGCTGGAAGGCAATGCATATAGTGAGCATCGTTGGTAAGATCCATCTTTTCTTGGGTTGTGATCCAGTCTTTATTCTCTTCGAATAGTTTTTTAGCTTTATCCCAATCTGGCTTTTCAGTTACTGGGGGAATGGCTTTCATTGAAGTCCAAGATTTTGGATAAACAACGTCTGCTCCTTCAAAGGCCTCGTCCATATCATGAGATACCTCAAAGCTCCCTCCAAATTTATCAACATTTTCCTTAACTGCACCAGTTATGTTTTCATCAAGTTCAAAGCCTTCAGGATGGGCCAAAGTAATATCCATACCATAATAGCTAGCTCCTATAATTGAACTTTGTGGAACAGCAAGTGGCTTTTCAGCGCTAGCAGAGTAGGCCCAACTCATAACGAATTTTTTACCTTGTAATTTGTTCATTTTCTCCTTCATAGTTAACAAATCAGCAAGAGCTTGGTGTGGATGGTACATATCGTCTTCCATATTTAGAACAGGATTATCAGACCATTTAGCGAATTCTCTTACGATTTTATCTCCTTTTCCATAGATCCAATCAGCAGGATCTCCATATATCCTAATGGCCAATGCTTCCCCCATTTGAGAAAGAACTCTTGCAACATCGCTTACTCTTTCAGTAGAATATGCTTCTCCTTCACCTTCAAGTGCAGGTGTATAAACGGCACCTGGTTCAAGGTAATGTGCGTTTCCACCCATGTGAGTCATTCCAACTTCGAAAGAGTTTCTAGTCCTTAGTGAAGAATTGTAGAACATCATAAACAATGTCTTCTTATCCAGAATATCTGGCATGTCTCCATGAGACATTCTATGTTTCAATTCTTTCGCGACATCAAGAATATAATCTATTTCCTCCCGGTCAAGGTCCAGGAGAGTAATCAAATCCCTACCCCGAAGATCGGGGCCATCAACGTTTACGCGCAAAGTGTACACCTCAGTTTTCATTCAATGCTTATTATTTAAAATTTTTGCTTTAAAACAGATTTAAGTAAATCTAAATTTTCAATCAGCAACAAATTTTATGAAACTTTAAATGGGGATAAAAGCAAAAGCTAAATATATTGATGTTAAGAACCGAAAGCTAAAAATGATGAAATAGTAGTCATCCGATTTACTGGCTGAATAGACATTTAAGTATGAATAAAATATATAGTACTATTATTGAAAATCTATAGTTCTGATAAGGATTAAATCACTTGTGGAATTAATCAAAAGATAATTATTAATAATTAAAATAAAAAATAAATCAAAAATACTGAATATAGTTAAAAAAAGGACAAAATTAAATCCTTTTTTCCTCTTTTAAAATTCTCTCAATTGTTTTTATCGTATATTCTATATCTCCACTATCTATTTCACGATGTGTAACCAATCTGACTTCATACTCACCTAAAGCAAGGCATTTTATTCCATTCTCTTTTAATTTGTTTTTGAACATTTCAGCTGTCATATCAATTGTAGAAGTATCAAAAAATACTATATTTGTTTGATAATCTTCTGGTTCTATTTCTATTCCTAAGTCCTTTATCCCTTCAGTTAACTTTCTAGCATTTTTATGATCTTCTTCTAATCTTCCTATCATCTTCTCTAATGCTACTATACCTGGGGCAGCTATTACTCCGGATTGTCTCATTCCGCCTCCAAGTTTCTTTCTTGTTTTTCGAGCCTTCTCAATAAATTTTTCACTACCTACTACTAATGACCCGATTGGAGCGCTTAATCCTTTAGATAAGCATATTTGAACAGAGTCAGCTGGCTCAACTAAATTTTCAACATTTTCATCAAGACTTACAGATGCGTTGAAAAGCCTAGCTCCATCTATGTGTATTTTAAGATCGTTCTTTCTAGCCATGTCTCCGATTGTTTCAATGTAGTCGGCATCAATTGGTACTCCTCCCCAGGAGTTATGTGTGTTCTCTAAACTAATTAGGCTCTGATCTGCATAATGAATATCTTTACCTCTAATAACTTGCTTGATATCCATGGGGTCCATAAAGCCATTTTCTCCAAAGATAGGTCTAACTGAGAGACCTCCAAACTCTGCAAATCCACCTACTTCATAGTTGTAAATATGTGAGTATTTCTCGAGAATGATTTCTTCTCCTTTATTAGTGTGGGTAAGTAATGATGATAGATTTCCTTGTGTACCTGAAGTAACGACCATGGCATCTTCTTTACCTAGTTTATCGGCGGCTAATTCCTCTAGTTTCTTTACAGTTGGATCCTCTCTCATTACATCGTCTCCAACTTCAGCATTCATCATTTCTTCTCTCATTTCTTGAGTCGGTTTTGTAACAGTATCACTTCTTAAATCAACTATTCTTTCATTAGACATATTCACAAATCATTATTCAATTAATATAAAATTTACCAAAGATGCTAAATGATAAAAATATTGTACTCTTAATCTAATTAATGACAATCTATACAAGAAAAGGAGATAAAGGAAAAACCGACCTATACTCAGGCGAAAGAATAAGTAAAAATAAAGAAAGAATTGAAGCATATGGAACTATAGACGAACTGAACTCTATAATTGGAATTGTAAGATCAAAATCCCAGGATACTGAAATCTTAAAACAAATGGAAACCATACAAAATGAATTACATATTTGCCAAGCAGATTTAGCTAACAAAGATGGAGATATAGAAGAACCCAGGATCAGTCAAGAACACGTAACACGTCTGGAAGATGAGATAGACAAATTTGATGAAGAATTGGAAGATCTAGAAGAATTTATATTACCTGGAGGAACTGAATCAGGATCAAAACTTCATCATGCAAGAACAGTATGCCGAAGAGCTGAAAGAAGAATAGTAGAATTATCACAAAACGAAGAAATAAATCATCATCTTCTAAAATACATTAATAGATTAGCAGACCTATTATTCACTATAGCTAGGATAGAAAACAAAAGAAATGAAATAAATGAACTACATCCAGAATACTAGAATCCTAACCACGGTAATTAGTATCTTTAAACTCTAAGAATTGAATCACGTCTTCATAGTTTTCTTTATCTAAAATTTGAGATAATTCTTCTTTGTTTTTGGGTTTTTTCCTAAATATTTTACCAGCTTTCTTCTTTCCAATCCTCGGTATCGAGTTAATCTCCTTGAAACTAGAGTTAGAAGGATCTATAGGATATCGAATCCCAGTAATGCTCCTATATCCATAATCAGTTATTGCAATATCAAAGTATTCACCCAACTTAAGAGGGTAATTAACCCCAACTAAAAGAGGGTAAGTCCCGATCTGCCTTCCAAAAGTCTTATTACCATCTCTTTTCACCATATAGATGTCTTTGAGTACAGTACCAACGGGTAAAATTTTCTCAAGCATTGGCTGATCTATATTTTCCCTTACATTCTTTTTAAAATTCTTAAATTCTTTTTCATACTCTAAATTAAATTTCTTTTGATGTTCTAATACCTTTCTTATATTTATCCTTCTTAACCAAAGATCATTCTCTTTAATATCATTTAAAAATTCTAGATTCCGTTTATATGTCTCAGAAGTTTCTCCTCTTAACCCTCCAAGAAAATTGATTCCTGGAAGAAGATTAGGCATACCATTCTCTCCACGATCTCTCCCTATTTCATTGATTATCTTAATGGCTTTCTTTACTTCGTCTGGATTAGAATTAAGATTATTTTTCTTTATGACTTTTGTGTCTGCTGATTCCATTCCCAGAGCTAAGATGTTTCCAGGAGTTGTATATTTTACTAAGGTCCTTAGGATTTCTTTGGATTTTTTGGGATAATTTGCTATGACTGCAGGATTAGCGTTATCAAGATGTAGAACATTTAAATTAGGACAGTTTTTCCGAATGCCTTTGAATAATTTTTCAATTTCTTTAGGTTGAGGGTTCGGTACTTCTTTTGTTCCAATGCCCTTAGCTTTGTAACTAATTGTGCATGTCTGTCCACCTACTCTAAAGTTTCTTATACCGTTTTCATATAGTTCCTTGATTTCTTCGATAATGTTATTTTGATCTCTGAATTTAGGTTTACCATATTCTGGTTCAGAACAAAATAGACATCCTCCTTTGAAGTATCTTGGACATCCTCGGTACATGCTTATTTCTGCTATAAGAGGATCTGGGTAGAATGGATGTTTTTTCACCACTTTCGCTCCTTTTAGAAACCATCTTTCTCTTTCTTCTAGGGTAGAGCTTCTGTCTTCTGGTTTCCCATTAAGATATTCGAATACATATGCTGATAGATCCTGGGTGACGTAATGATCGAAACCTTTTATATCTTCATATTTTGCTAAAGGGCCTCCTATGAATGTTTCTGAATTCTTAACACTTATTTTTTCAGCTTCGTCGGACTTTAGAGGCGTTCCCCCTAGATAGTTACCTGGTACTGTTACACCGCCATGAACTAATATGTATTTTGCTTTTGGCAATTTCTTGTTTCTATACTCGTCTGCTGTCATATATTCCCAGTTAAAATTCTTTTCTTCTAAGACTCCTGCTATTAATCTAGGTACTGTTGATATGAATGGAGGTACTCCTAGTAAACTAGGTTCGTCAACGTATCCGTCAATAATTAGTGCATCTAAGTTTTCTTGATTTTCCATTTTATTACCAATAAAATTTTTTGGGGCTATGAATTAGGTTACCCTTATGTTGTGATTTAAAGACTCTTCTAAAGGGAAGATTTACTTCTTTATTTAGTAGTTATTATTAATAAATTTTACGACTTTCTTTAAATTTTTAAATTTGTTTCCTTTTCTAGTTAAATGTATAAAATTCATTCCGGTGTTTTCAGCAAATTTTCTGTCTTTTTCCCTATCCCCGATATAAATGGATTTAGAGGCTTCCAAGTCGGATTTCAAATTTTGGAAGAAAAGGGGATCTGGCTTTATCATTTCAAGATCCTCAATTTTGGAACCTCTTCCCAAAGCTTCTTCGAATAAATTATCAAAGCCGTATTCATCAACGAAAGCATCAACTACTTCTTGTGGGGAGTTACTTATGATGTACAAATTAAACTCTTCATTTAATCTATATATGGAATTAACATCGTTGAATGTTTCAATTTCATGAGTCCTTATCGCTTTAGTTTTTTCCTTAAGATAATTTTTATTTCTAATTCTCCATAGATTCTTAGGATCTAGTTTTGATTCATTACAGAATTCCTTAAGTTTTGAAATGTTTTTTGGATAAAGAGCTTTCTTATTCCTCTCATTATTTTTTAAATTGAGTTCTTTTAAGGTTTTAGATATTGCACGGTTTAACCATGAAATTTTAGTCTCTGAATTTAGTAAAACTCCATCTAGATCGAAAATAACATTCATAATACCATTTAGATTTTTTATAGGTTAAATTTGGTTCCATTGAAATTTTTTTCCTGATCTGGTTAGTCTGAGGTTTTGGTTGTCTTGTTCCATCATTTTATTTACTACGTAGGTTGGGACTTCTTCAAGTATTTCTCTATGTTCATTTTCTGGGAATTTTTTTACAATATTCATGAATTCGTTAGTATAGTTAATTAGGAGATTTTTAGTTCTTTTTTTGGATAATACTAGGTCTTCATCGGCTAAATCGTCAGCCATTTGATAAATTATTCCTAATACCATACCAGATCTTCTGGAA
>CAYTEI010000004.1:7228-53125 GCA_964436705.1 uncultured Thermococci archaeon | reverse complement strand
TTAGAGTCTTGTATGAAAGATCGATAATGTTTGAAAGTTCTTTTAATTCTTTATTTACATCATCGGTCATGGAACCTAAATGGGTAGAAAGCGCGAATAGGGATCCGGTCTTCATTCTGATGGTTTTCAGGTATTCATCCTCTTCTTCTCCATTTGATGTCATAAAATCCTTAATATGGTTTTTACTCTCTTTTATAGCTCCATTGGCGACAGAATATATGCTTTCAGCAACGGCTTTTAAAACTTCAGGGTTTTTAATTAGAATTAAAGCCTTAGAAAGCATTCCATCTCCTAGTAGCATTGCTAGGTTTTTAGGCTTGAACTCTTCGGGTCCGGTATAAGGTAACTTATCAAATACTTTCCATAAACTTGGCATTTCTCTTCTAACCTCATCATTATCAACGACATCATCATGAACTAAAGTCGAACTATGAATAAATTCTACAATAGCGGCTTTATTCAAAGCGTCATTTCTATCCCCATCAAAAATATCAGATATTAAAAGACATAAAGTAGGTCTGAACCTTTTTCCACCTTTTATAGAATAATTTAGGAGATCATTTAGCTCTTCATCGCTGCTATCTTGAATTATTTTGGTTAATCTATCATTAATTTTTCTTCTGCTCTTTTCATAGTAACTTTCAAATACCGAAATACCTCAACACCTCTTTATTTGAAAGTAAACGAATATAGTGTATAGAAATATGTTTTTAATTCCTTTCAAAGTAAAAACGTTTTTTCCTAACTAAAAAATTTTGGGAAAAAAAGACTATCTTTATTAAGAAAAAAATTTAAATCTTCATTTTTTTTACTTTTCAGCTTAAGTAAAAAAGAGATTTGATAAAAATCTTATCTATAAGAAGAATAACAAATAAAAACTTTAAAAGTATTTCTTGGAAAATATAGTACTTAAAATTTCTCTTTAATGTTCTCTTTTAGCTCTCCTAATCTCTTTTTTGTGAGGAAAGTTATTATGATTATTACCATTCCAAGAGTTAACCAAAACGCAATCCAGAACATGAAAACTAGCAAGCTAAGAGCAAAGAAGTCTGAAAGAGTTATCATTTATCCACCAAAATCCCAATTCAAAATCATAATCATTATATAAGAAACATCGAGCTTTAAATCTTTTACTAAATGCTATATAAAATAAAAGGTATAAGGAGAGAAATTATAGATTATCAAATAAGGAAGTGATATCTAGCTCAAAAGCAGCGATAGGGGTATTTACTTCCCAATTTATCAATACTTCAGGCTTAATTTCTCCGATATAGCCAATTTTAACCCCATTTGTTTCGACGGCTCCTGATCGACCTTTGATAAATGAATCATGTTGTGTTTCTTTTATTTCAAAGTCAGTTCTGAGGTTCCTGAATATTGAATTGAGGATTTCTTTTATTTCTGTAAAGCCAGTTTCATCGTTACTTATAGCTCCTGCTAGTTTATCTCTTTCTTTAACTCCCAGTGGTTTATTTTCATCTATCAAGACGGTTTTTCCTATCTCAAATAATTTTTGTGGATATCTTCTGTGCTGGTTTTCTCCGTAAACCTCCATTAAAGAAGGTAAGATCCAATTCCGTAAGCAAGAATGTTCTTCACTCAAAGCATTCTCAGCTTCTGCAACTTCTGTAGGTTTCATCTCCATTTTTCCAAATAGCTTGTTTTTATTACTTAAATAATAATTTTTAACCTCTAAAAACTCCATTCCTGTCATCAGACTTCTTAGATCTCTTTTAAACTTAACTAGTGATTTTTCATTTCCAACAGTTGATAAATCAGGAATTGTTCTCTTAAAATTATTGTAACCATGGGATATACCTATATCCTCAATTAAATCATTCTCATGGAGAATATCTGTCCTATAACAAGGAATTTCAACTTTTATTTTATCTTCAATCACTTTAGCATTGTGCCCCATGCTCTCTAAATATTTAATTATCTCAGCTTCACTAAGATCTATCCCAAGTATTTCCTTAATGTGTTTAGGATCAAATTCAACAACATTAGGATCTAAGTCAGGATAAATATCCCCATCTAAATCTACGGAATAGATTTCTCCACCTATCTCATTTAAAGTTAACAGAACCATGTTCAGTGCTTTATCAACAGCCTTTTTATCTATACCTGTAACATCAATGAAAACATTTTCAGTATCTTTAGTTACTTTAGTCCTCTTTGAATTAATAATAGGGGGCATGGAAAATATTTCCCCATCGTCATCAATCCAAACAGGATATTCGTCGTACTCTTCAACGAGATGTCTATATTTCCTGCCTTTTTCATGTTCTGAGAGGATCTTATTCATTTTCATGTTACTAGAGCTCTGTAAGGGCGTGAATTCCTTTTCAGGAGTTTTAGTTGTATAAGTAAAAGGTCCTTTAATGGCATCGAGATCATGTATACCGATTGCTACTTTTTCTCTATTCCTTCCATGAGTCACATGTAATTTTTCTTGTAACTGCATTACTGATTCAATTTTATTATGTAGTTCTAAATCCTTAACTACTGCACAAGCTAAGTTTGGTCTGACCTTATTTACTTTTTCAGATTTAGAGGCTTTATAATTTACTTCATCATAGGTATTGAATTCATAAAGACCTGTATCTTTTCCAAGATAACCTCTTAGACCAAGTGCGAATCCTTCTAAGGATAACATATCAGGTCTGTTTGGAAATATTTCTACTTCTACTTCTTCCTCTGTCATATTCTCTAAATCAGTTCCAAACATAGCCATTTGTTCCTTAAGCTCTTTATCATCTACTATTCCAGTTAATCTTTTCAATTCTTTTTTGGAAAAATTTACCGTAGGCATATTAATACCTCATCCAGAGTTTTGAGTTTCTTAAATGTTTAAGATCATTACTATACAGTTCTCTAATGTCATCTATATTGTAATAATCCATCATTATTCTTCCAAATCCAGGGCCCCATGCTAGGACATTTATTTCTTTCCCGAAAAGAGGAGCTGTTACTTCTGGCCGGAACATACCGGCTCCTAATAACTCAACCCACTCATCCTTGCGTGGATGCAATGCTTCTGCCTCAACGGATGGTTCTGTATAGGGGAAGTAGCCTGGTCTGAACCTAACTTTTTCGTATCCCATCTTGTTTAAAAATCTTTCAAGGTATCCTAGTAAGTTTTGAAAGTTAACTGATTCGGAAACTACTATTCCATCTACTTGATAAAATTCAGCTAGATGAGTCCAATCGAATTTTTCGTTCCTGAAACATTTTCCGACTGAGAAGAACTTGGCTGGTAAATCATCTTTATCTAAAGAGGAGAGAGTTCTAGCGGATAAACTTGTAGTGTGTGTTCTTAAAATAAGTTCTTTTGCACTTTCTTCGTCCCAGTCGTATTTCCATCCTGTTGAGGTGGTATTTCCTCCGTTTTCGTGGGCTTTTTTCACTTTTTTGACTATATCTTGGTCTGGTAGGCTTCCTGTTTTTGGATTTTCCATATAAAAGGTGTCTTGTAGGTCTCTTGCTGGATGGTCTTGTGGCTGGAAGAGTGCATCGAATACCCAGAAAGAGGAGTCAATTATTGGTCCTTCCATTTCTTGGAATCCCATTTCGAGCCATATCTGTCTAACGTATTCTATAGCTTGGTTTACAAAATGTTTTTTACCTAAAAGCTTGTTCTTAGTTTCTGCTTTTACATTAAATGGTTTTAATTCAATGTTTTTCCATTCTCCTGACTTAAGTAAATCACTATTCAGTTGTGAAACTTCTTTCTTTACTTTAAATCCTTTTTCTAATTCCTTTTTTCCCTCTTCGGTTAGTGAAACTTTTTTAATAAGATTCTTCTCCACATTTATTGATCCTCGAGATTTAAGATTCTCTAAAATTTCTTTATCTATGTCATTAATTTTATTCTCATTAGATTTTATAGTTTTCAATGCCTTAATTTCCTCTGGTTCTTCATTCAAAAAATTTTTTCCTTTTTCTGTTAACTCTAAGCAAGGTTTCCCATCTTTCTTCGTTGTTTCGCCCAGATTTTTTCTTCTAATCCATCCTAAAGCCATATTTTTAACTTGACCATCTACAGGTATTTCACTTAAATAACCAGAATGCTTTAAAACACGTTGCTCTGGTAAACCATCTTCTAATATCTCTTCCCCATCTTCTGATATTTCTATCTCCTCAACACTTTTATCTTTTATATTAACAAGATTTTTCTTTTCAAGCCATAAAGAAGCCCTCATAACGGCAACTTCATCTAAATCAGTTCTTTCTGTAATGATCTTTTTAGAAGCGGATTCAAGATCATTTAAAATATCCATAATTACTCTTTCTTTTTCTTTCAGACTTACTTTATCATTCTTATCCATTACATCACCCTCTCATGAGAATCTCTACAATGGAAAACCATATCTAGAAAATTACGAATGCTCCCTTCTAACCTAAATAGATATAATTTATCGCATTTGAAGAAAAGATTCGAAACAATACTATTTTCAATTAAATCCAATATCCCATTCCTTTCTAAACCAATGCAAATTGGTGTTTACCACAGCCCAATAAATCCACCGGATAATTGTTATAATACATTATTTATAAATATTTCCATAAAAGATAAACTGTCAAACAGGATCAAATGGGAAAAAAGAAGCTAGTGGAGATTATTTATATTTAGTTGAGAATTATCATAAATCTTATTTATTTGAAAGGTTTAGGATCAAAAATGCAATAATAAAGGGAAGATCATTAAAATGAAGTTCAGATTTGGTGGGTGTTTAATTTGGCAATAGTGGAGGTAAAACAAGAGGCATGTGTTTCTAGTAAGATCTGTATAGGAATAGCTCCCGAGATATTTGAAATTAGGGAGGATAATAAAGCTCATGTTAAACAGGGCAAAGATAATGTAGATGGTGAATTACTAGAAAAAGCTAAAGAAGCAGCTGAAGGGTGTCCAGCTCTAGCAATAAAGGTAGAATAAGAATTAGTGTATTAAGGTATTCATGTGATAATTTCTTGTTTTAGGGTTTTTTGATTATCTTTTTGGTTTTATTAAGTATATTGATTTTAAAGTAGAATTTATGCATTATCAGTATAGTGTTTAATATGTTGAGGGTCAAAATTGTTATTAAAATTATTAAAGGTTTTTGAAGTGGTATTAATATATTTTCAAATGTTTTTGCTAGGAAAATCGGGATTAAGGTCCAAACCGTGATAATACTGGATTTAATTAGAATTATAAAAGGAGTAAATTGTGTTCCAAAAGATTCTTGAGAAATAACATTTATCTCTCTCGGGATTTTATCCATTAAGAATTTTGACATAACTAGGCAAGAGTTAAAACATAAAATAAAGCTTGAAAATAATTGTGGTATAGTTATTATAAGGCTAAATCCAGCTTTATATGAGATGAATAGAATAATAGGGGTCATGTACAATATAAATAGTAAAAACGTGGAAATTGCCTTTTGAAAAGCAAATTCCATTCTTTTAATAGGAAGAGCGGAAATGATCCAAGCTGATTTTCCCTCTTGTATATAGAAGTAGGTAACCCCCATTGCACTTATCATTGATGTTAAAAGATATATTAGTTCCGCCTCGATTATTCCTATATTCGGATTTTGTAGAGCATTAATAATTCGTGGAACCAAAATTATTAAAGGAAAAATTAGTATTTTAATTATATTTCCAGATCTAAAGGCTACTAAAAGGTTTTTCCTAATTTCTGAAAAGTATTTACTTCTGTAATTTAGATTTAGTTTTTTTTCTTTTTGATTGGAATTATAGACTGGTTCTTTTAGCTTCTGCCATGTGGTCTTTCCAATATGGGAGTAAATAAGGAGAAATAAACCTGAATATAATAAAGTTAAAACTAAGTACTGAAGCGAAAAATATGAAATCGAATTTGACGCTGTGAAAGGATATAAAAACCAATATTTAAATCCAATTTCTTGTAGAGGTCCATAAAGTGTATTTAGAAGATTTTCTTGGTAAGATATAACATACCAGATTAACATAAATCCAAGTCCGATAAAGATTTTCAAGACCCTTATTATCTTACTCTTTTTAGATTTACCAGCTATACTAAAAGAAAAAGTGTTAGATAACATTAAACCAATGCTGTGGCCTATTAATATATTTAAAAAACTCCAAATAATACTCATTGGGATCGGAAAAATTCTTCCGGTTCTTAATGAATAGATTATAGCAGCTGGTATAGGTATTATTGTAATAGGTATTCCTCCTGAGAAAAACCAGGATAAAGAAATTGTTGGATATTTTATATTTATTGGAAGCGGGAATAATGGTTTTAAAAGCCCTAAGTCTTTAAAAGTAGACATTGATGTTAGAGTTAAAAGAAATGAAATCATTATCTGCATAATAAATAGGATAGAAAATAATCCTGATGTGGAATTAATACCAGCTTTGGTGGTGCCTAGGAAAATTGAAATTAGTATATACATGGGCAAGAAGCCTAAATTAGTGAATAAAAGAGTTTTTCTCATATTTTTCTTCTTCTCTTTTAAATTAAGGCTTTGTTTTCTTTGCCCCTGGTATATCCGCTCTTTGGCAAGGATTAAAGCAGTTTTTATTTCTGTTTTGAGTAAATTCATCATGATCACATTGTATCTTGTAAAGCTCTAATTATAGGTTCGAAGTCTTCTTCTTGCGTTAATTCAAAGAATATGTCTTCGAGAGACGGGGACTTTAGCAGATCTCTGAGTTCTTCAACACTTCCAGTAGAAGCGATTTCCCCATCCTTCATAATGGCAACTCTATCACAAATTTTTTCTGCAACTTCTAATACGTGTGTAGAATATATAATAGTTTTATCACTGTTTGAATAGGAATTAAGAAATTTTTTAAGTACTTTAACTGATTTAGGATCTAAACCATTCATAGATTCATCCAAAATTAATATCTTAGGATTATGAATAAGAGCAGCGATAATAGAAACTTTCTGTTTCATACCGAAAGACAATGATCCGATATCGTTATTAATTTTATCTTCTATTTCAAAAGCCTCTATAAATTTTTCTATTCTCTTAAAAGAATTATTAGAAACTTTTCTAATAGAACCAACATATTCAAAGTACTCTTGAGGAGTCATAGAATCATATAAATTCGCAGATTCAGGAACATAACCTATAAACTCTTTCACATCATTAGGGTTTTCAACTGGGTCAATCCCATCAACGGAGATAAATCCACTCGTAGGTTCTATAATACCGGATATAATCTTCATTAGAGTAGATTTTCCCGATCCGTTGGGACCAAGTAATCCAAATATTTCACTATCACTTATTTCTAGATTAATATTGTTAAGAGCTAATTCGTCTCCGTACTTCTTTTCCAAGTTCTGAATCTCTATCATGTAAAATACCTTTGAGTTTTTCGGATAAGAATATAAGAATATTATCATTTCTAGCCAACTATTGGTAAATTTGAGATAATATATTCTTTAAGCGAGCTGGTGAAACCCCATTTTTGAGGTAAAATTCTTAAATGTTCAAACGAACACAGAAAAGGATCTTCCAATGAGAAACAGTAAATACAAGCATAATAAGATAGTAACGGCAGGAACCTTCGATAGATTACATTTAGGGCATTTATACCTACTCACAAAAGCTTTCAAGCTCTCAAGATATGTATACATAGGATTAACAGATGATTCTATGATTCAAGATAAAGAAAGATCAGAAAAAATTTGGTGTTACGAAAAAAGATTCAAATCACTACTCGATTTTTTAGATGGCCAAAAAAACTACAGAATTTTTAGAATCACCGATCCCTACGGTTTCACATTAAAATATAAAGGTTTAGATGCTATCCTCGTTAGTCAAGAAACCAAAGAAACCGGTAAAGAAATCAATCAAAAAAGAAAGGAAAAAAATCTTCCACCAGTTGAAATAGAAGCAATAAATATGATAAAATCCGAAACGGGTGAAAGAATAAGGTCAACAGATATAAGAAAAGGACAAATTAACAGAGAAGGTAGATGTAGAATCGACAAATTCACATAATAAATATAACTACGATTTTAGCATACCAAATAGGAAATTTCTTAAGGATTAAGAAATAAAAGAAAATGTGATGACCCTGGCTCGACCGACCGAAAGGGATGACGAAGATTTCGAGTTCTGATTTATTTTTTTAAGGAAATCTTTCAATTTCCTTTTAATTCTTCTGGCAGAGCTTTATTCCACTGTTTTTCAGCTAGATCTCCATTATATTTAAATTCGTCTATTTTATCTTTGGCCTTTTCCTTTTTTTTCTGATGATCTTTTAAAAATTCGCTTACATCTTCTATAAGCTCTGCTTTACACTCGCCACAAAGAATATCGCCATTCTTACAGTTCATAAACCTCTCTCTAAGTTCATCCCTATCATCATCGAATAATATCTTGAACCATTTGAAAACGACACAAATTTCTGGTTTTCCTCCTTTATTTCTTTGTTCTTTTGCTGTTGGTCTACCTCCAGTATAAGCATTTTTATTTATTTTCTCCTTTACTTCCTCCTCTTCATCGTCTAAATAAATAGCAGTTTTTTCTTTGCTAGAACTCATTTTCCCAGACATTCCAGTTAAACTCGGGAAGAATTTTGAGTGGACTGCGGCTACTTTATAATATCCTAAGGTCTCAGCATAATCTCTCTGAATTCTCCAATATGGGTCTTGATCTATAGCGGCTGGAATAAGACATCTTCTTTTTTCAAAGAAAGTAGGTGCAGCTTGTATAGCTGGATAAAAGATAGATCCTAAATTAGTTTTGTTTTCAAATCCAAAAACAGATCTGGCTTCTGAAAAATTAACTTTTTTTGAAATTTCCAAAGCCATATCATATATTTGAGTAAATTCAGAGTCTTGGAAAATAAATGTTTTATCAGGATCAAATCCTAGGGCGATAATATCTAGTATATTATCCTTAGCCCATTTTTTTGTATCATCTAATTCAAGATCTTTGAAAAGGAATTTTTCGTCATCTGTAATCTGGATGTATAGGTTTACATCGAATTTCTCTTGTAACCATTTTGTTGCAACGAATGAAGATATGTGTCCTATATGCATAGGTCCTGAAGGTCCTCGACCAGTGTAAAGGAAAAAATCGTTTCCATCCTCGTAATCATCTAAGACTTTGTCGAAATCTCTATGTGAGAAGAAAAAGTCTCTCTTAAAGAATTTATGAAGATCTCCTGTGTGTTTCTTCATCCTGTTCTTTGTTTTTTTATTAATTTTCTTCGTTCCAAATTTCTCAATTAGTTTGTCATAGTTTACTTTACCTTTAACATCCCAAGGAGAAACTTCGAATTCTTCATCCTCTGCTTCTTCATTTTTATTCATTATAGTACCTCACGTTAAGTCCGGAAAAAATTAAATAGAACAATAATAAAGGTTTTGAGAATAATTTCTGGTCTTTAATCTGGTCAAGTGCTGTTCTATTTAATTTCACTCCACGGCCAAAATCGACCACCGCTTAAAATCATTCTAAAACCAAATGATTCTAGTATCTAAAACATTTAAATTTTTCCATGATAATTTAGGGATCAGGATAGATATGAAATATAAGAGGATAATCTTTGTAACATTGATATTTTTAATTTTAGTTTTTCCAACAAGTATCAATGCTAAAGAGAAAAAGAAGGCCGTTGTTTTAAGAGTGATTGATGGGGATACGCTAGATATTAGATTAGAAAATGGTAGAATTGAAACAATTAGATTAATTGGGGTGGATACACCTGAAATTTACATAAAAAATAATCCTCAGGAATTTGAGGGAATAGAAGATCCTGAGTATCTGAGGAAATGGGGTCGAAAAGCTTCTAATTTTACTAAGAAACTTGAAGGAAAAAGAATACTATTAGAAACAGATAAGGAGACTGGTGATAGAGGGAGTTATGGTAGGCTACTTGCTTATGTTCACTGGAATGACGAAATGGTAAATAAAGTTCTTCTGAAGGAAGGTTATGCTAGAGTTTATGATTCAAATTTTAAGTACAAATCTAAATTTAGCTCTCTCCAAAGACAAGCTAAAGAGAATGGAAGAGGTCTCTGGAGTAGATCAGATCTAGATATTCCGATAAGAAGTTTTTCGGTCGTTATAATTTTATCTCTTATTATCCTTTTATTATTTAAGGAATAGTTAAATTAAAGGAGCCATGATATCAAAGCCATGATGATCAGGAATGCTATTATTACTATAACTACGAAATAACTCTCCCAGATTTCAAAAAAGATCTTAGGAAAATTTTTCATGGTTACATGTTTTGTTAAGAGATCCAAATTAATAAGATTTACTATTAATGTTTTCTTTAGAATAATGATTTTATGAGGATGATAATAATTTATTTCAAAAATAAATTGGCTTAATATTATTTTATTCTATATCTTTATCAGAGGTTATCTTTTTTTTATGAGCCTCTTCGGCTACTTTATTTAAGTACTCGTTGCTATTTATACAGTTAGGAACTAGCTTTATTATGGATAAAACCTCGTTTCTAGACATTTTTACAGGTTCAGAAGTTACTATTCTTTCTTTATTATTTAGAGCCTCTCTTAAAGTACTTACAGCCAATAAATAAGGGATTATTGTAAAATCTCTTGCACTTTCAGCTTTAAATGGAATCAATTCTATGTATTTTTTAGCTTTTTTCAATTTCGATAAACCATGGTTCTTTAGATCTCCAATAGCTTTTAAAGTTCCTTCTTTATTCTCAAGTATTTTTTCATGAGAGGAACCATGCTCTTTCAATAAGGTCGATGGTACATATATATGATTTTCTTCTTTATAATCGTCATAAACATCTTTAATGATATTAACAGTTTGAAGAGCCTCTCCAAAATCTTCAGCATAATTTTCAAGTTTCTTTTCTCTGGAATCATCGATTTTCTCATAAATTTTAAACAACTCAGTGAGCAAGTTTCCTACGGTCCCTGCCACGTAATAACAATATTCACTGAACTCATTCATATCTTGTATCCGAATTTGCCCCTCATGTCTGCTAATCATTTCTCTCATGCCAGTTATCATCTCAGAGATATGAGGCTTCACAGAGTTCTTAATATCCTCAGGAAATTCCTTAAACGTATTAAAAACCTTATCAGTATTCCTAACTAACTTCCAATAAGGTTTATCTACATAGAATTCATTCGTGTTCTTAATAAAAGTTTCAATATTTTTACTTCTTTCATTTGGGTTTTCAAGAATATCTTCGTACTTCAATAATAGTTTTTCTTTTTTATCTAAGGAAATACGATTATCATCTTCAATTGTATCCGGGATCCTGCATAATAAATAACTTACACAAATAAAACTACTTAGTGGTTCTTCAGCTCTATCAATACCGATAGCAAAGGTTCTAGAGACATCCTGAATGATCTCATGACAAAACTGTGCGTCCGACATTTCACTCATAGTTAATTTACAATATAAAGCAGGTTTTAAATATCAATTGGTTTCCAGCGAAAATAATCAAGAAAAGGTGGTTCTATAAAGATCGCGGACAAATGGTGGGGCCGCTGAGATTTGAACTCAGGTATCTAGCGCCCCATGCTAGGAGGATGGTCCAAGCTACCCCACGGCCCCTTTGCCATAAGACTATCTGAAGTTATTATTAAATATAAATCTTTGGATTAAAATCCATATATTTAATTGAAAACTTTATTAATCACTGAAATATAGATAAATAGGAATTTATGGATTAAAATGTCTTACTTTAACCTTTTTACCTTCTTCTAAATAATCAACGTTTTTAGGTATTTCAACGTATCCTTCTGCCCTTGCAAATGAGCTTATGGCATAGCTTCCTTTGAAGCTTGGAATCACCTTATTTTTTTCTTTATATACTGGTAAAAGGAATTTTCTTCCCTTGGGACATTTAACCCTCTCACTTAGAGTACCTGATGTCTCACTTTCTGGAAATTCAATTCCGGTCAACTTCTCTATTAAAGGTTTAACAGTTTTGTGTAATTGAACTAAACTCGATGTTGGATTTCCTGGTAGTCCAAAAACTGGGGTATCATTAATTCTCCCTACTATCAATGGTTTTCCAGGTTTGACGGCTACTCCATGGATGTATATCTCCCCTAAGCTTTCTAAAACCTTAACGGTATAATCTTTTTCACCGACAGATGCTCCTCCTGAAATTATAACCAAATCTTTATCTAGAACAGTCTTAATTTTATTCTTTAGACTTTTGCTATCATCTTTGCTTATTCCTAAGAAGGAACTAGATGCCCCCATATTTTTTAAAGCATCTGTAATGGCTCTACCATTGATATCATAAGCTAGACCTGGCTTTAATTCTTGATCGGGTGATATTATTTCGTCTCCGGTTGATATTACGCCTATTTGGGGTTTTTCATAAATATGTACTTCATTTATTCCTAATGATGATATAAGACCTGTATCTTTGTAACTTAACCTTTTCCCTTTTTTTAATATAGTTTCCCCTTTACTAATGTCTTTTCCTGCTTTAATTGTGTTCTGATCGGGATGTAAACCTTCTTTTATAATTATATTTTCCCCATTTCTTTCCGTCTTTTCAACCATGATGACTGCATTGGACCCCTTAGGAAGTGGTGCCCCAGTAGCTATTTCCATACACTCCCCTGAATTTATTTTCCCTGTACTTTGACCAGCTCTTATCTCACCAACTTTCTTCAACTCAATAGGATCAGATTCGGAAGTACCGAAAGTGTCCTCAGCTTTAACTGCATAACCATCGTAAATCGATTTATCAAAATTAGGAACGTTGATGGGAGACTTTATAGGCTCAGATAAAATTTCTCCACAGGAATTTTCGATATTTATCATTCTTTTTCTTTTTTCGGCTTTATCAATTATTTTTTCTTGGATAATATCTAAGGCTTTATTTAAATCTATAACATTCAGCATTTGAACACCTAAAAAACTCTTTCTACTGTCCCCTTTGGGGATTTCTCGGCGAAAACTATTCCAGAGAATCTTTTAACAACATTATCTTTATTCTTCCAACAGCCATCTTGTAGTCCTGCTTTTCTACAAGTATGATCAAGAAACTCTTTTTCATCCCAATCATGTTCAATAGGTACAGTAGGCAATAGTAAACCACTATTTAGTCTACCTTCAATAATTAATCCATCTCTACCTACTTCTATTTCAGATGACAGGTCTTCTCTATTTTCAATATTAATTTCCTCGGGTTTTGAGAGAATTGAAATTTCAAGAACAACGTCATTTAGCTCTTTTGGATTTAATTGTGGGAATCTCGGATCCTTAGTAGCACTATTAATCGCAGAATCAATAACTGAATCTATTAGAGATTTTCTTGGTCTAGGTATACCCATACAACCTCTCAGGGTTTTATCCTCTGCTGAGTTGAATTTTTTCAAAGTTACAAAAGTACCCATTTTCTCTTTCATTATCTCTTCAGGTTCTGAAACGGAGAGTTCTTCTCCTTTCTCTAGATAATTTTTAATAGATTCCCTTGATAACTCAATTAGTTTTTTTCCATCTTCTTTGGTTATATCTTTAAATTTATCTCCCATATTTATCCCTCCTAATATATATTATTGATTTTTTCATTCATGTTTTCCCAATGTTTACCCTTCCAATATATTTGCCCACAATTAATACATTTCCAAGCTTTATTGATATTTTTAGGAGCTTCATGTTCAAATTTATTAATCTCTGATTGATTAGCCGTCTTAATTTCCCCATTACATTTAGGGCAAAGTGAATTCTCTGTATCTAAATTTAATACAATAAGCCCATTTTCTTTTAATTGCTTCAGCTGATTTTTTATTTTTTTATGTTTAATCAAAACACTATTACACAACTTCTATTAGCAAGATTCTTGTCTTTTGTTAATAGAATACGATTTTTAGACTTTTTTAGAAGTTCTTCATCTTCTTTTATTCTATAATCTGTATCGTATCCTAGTACTCTTAGCCATCTCGTAAGTTTGCCTAACATTAAATCTGCAATGAATTTGGATTTTTTCTCCTTTTTTCCCACCTTTAGATCACATCTCAGGTATTTTCATTGGGTCTTCTAAATCTGAGTCTATTCTCTTAAGTCTCTCAACCCCATCAATTTTTTTAACATATTCTGCAACGGGATCTGGGACTAAGTCTTCCCAATCTTCTTCTTCTAAAATTTTATTTCTTATTATAGTGGAAGAATAGTCATTCTTTTCAAACATCGGCAGATGGTGAACTTCATAACCGGCTTCCTCGAATAGCCTTGAAACCAGGCTATTACCAGTGTAAACAACTTCGAACTCTGGAGTCATTGCCTCTACGTAGTTTACCCAGATAGAATTAAAGTTGATATCCGGTAATGGATTAATCATAAATTTACTTCCATCCACTTTGTCATCATATAGTGCCTTTAACAGCATTTCATTTCTTTCACCGGCTTGAAATGGGTTTTTCTTAGCATGGCTGGATTGAGCACTTCCAATCCCAATTATTAAACAATCCACTTCATCAAGTATATGATTTACAGCTTTAACATGACCTTTGTGTGGTGGCTGGAATCTTCCTATGTAAAGACCTCTCACATTATCACCTAAACTCTAATTTTATATCTTCACCAGATTTGATATTAAGAATTTCAGAAGCATTACCACGGTTACTTGAAATTTCTAAATAGCCTTGACTACCTTTTACAGCTATTAATTCTTCCTTACTGGCATCGGAATAAGTTTCAACAAAATCTAGTTCTCTTTCCTTGTCTTCGTACAATATAACCTTGGAAGAATCTTTATGAGATCTAATATTTGTTATAATATTACCAAAATCGTCTATAAATAAAACTTTTCCAGAAACAACATTATTTTCTTCTTTAACTTCAGTATTTATATCTATAATATCATCGAGATCTTGGATCGGAGAACAAAAACTATCGATTTCATATCCTAATTCTAAAAAAGCTCCGACAGGAGCAAAAACATCTCTCCCGTGGAATGTAAGGCTAATATTTCTATCAAGAATGTTTTGGAATTCATTTTCAGAGATTTTATAAGCCTTATCAATATCGATAAGAGAAAAAATACCATTATTAGGACCAACAAAGTAATCATCTCCACTTCGGATTACTACGGCGTCTCTTTCAGATCCAACCCCAGGATCTACGACACAAACATGAACTGAAGGTGGAAACCATTCTTTAACCTTCTCCATAACGAACGATGCTTCAAATATACTATGCCTATCGATCTTATGCGTAATATCGACTATTTCAATGTTTGGATTTATTTTATAGACAGATCCTTTCATCTCTGCCACATATGGAGCTTTTTCCCCAAAATCTGTAGAAAACGTTAACATCAGATGATTTAAATATTCAGATCCTTATTAATTTTGTGGAAACGGTTTAGAATTAATAATCATTAGAACAGAGGTAATGGGTAAAATGTTAGGAATATTAAGATTAGGACATAGAACCGGAAGAGATGATAGGATAACCACACATGTAGCTTTAACAGCCAGGTCATTAGGTGCTGATAAGTTCATCCTTTCCGGTAATGAAACTGGACCCTTAGAAACAGTTAGAGATGTAACTGAAAGATGGGGCGGCGACTTTAAAGCAGAAAAAACAGATAGCTGGAAGTCTGTTATTAAGAAATGGAAAGAAAAAAAAGCTAAAATAGTGCACTTAACGATGTATGGTTTACCAATAAGTGATAAAATTCAAGAAATAAAAGAGTCTAATAAAGATTTATTGATCGTAGTAGGTGCTGAAAAGGTTCCAGCTGAAATTTATGAGTTGGCTGACGTAAATTTAGCTGTAGGGAATCAACCTCATTCAGAAGTGGCTGCAACAGGAATATTTTTAGATCGCTACTATAACAATCGATCTTTGCAAAGAGATTTCGAAGACTCAATCATAAAAGTGGTTCCTCAAGAGCAAGGAAAAAAAGTCATAGATAAACATGATAATAGAGAATAATTATTCCGCTCTAAAAAATGTTAGTAAAAGAGGGCTTGTATCCTTATATTGCGTTTAGAGTGAAATCGATATATTGTGTGTTTTAGGTTTGGTTAGAATTGTTAATCTATATTATTTAGAAGTTCTTTTCTGGAATATTTTTATGAGAATTATTCCTTTCAAGAATATATTATTAAATAAATAAGATCGTTTCTTGCTTTTTATTCTGGTTTTGAGGTTTTCTAATTTATCAAGAGATTATAAAAAATGGCATGATTACCTTTTAATTCAAAAAACTTTTGGTAATCGATTTATTTATCTGAAACTTTCGTAACCTTACTCGAAGATGAAAAGTTTTATATAAATAAAGCCACCTATAATTCATCGGGTGTTCTTATGGTTTCAGAGGACGAAGTAAGAGAATTCGTATCTAGTATAGTTGATGAGGAAGGCATGAGAGTATACGAATATCTTAAAGACAAAGAAGAAATATCTGATGAGAAAATAGCTGAGAATCTGGATATAGATGAAAAAAAGGTTAGAAGCACTCTCTATAACTTTTACGATAATGGAATTGCTAATTATAGAAGGATTCAAGATAAGGAAACTAAATGGTATACTTATTTCTGGCAGATAAATAATTATAATAAGATCCAGACAGTAATGGCTGAGAGACTAAATAATAGAATAGAAGAGCTTAAGGGCTCTATTGACGATCAGGAAGAAGAATACTATACTTGTGGCGATCAAGACCATCCTAAACTCACATTTGACGGAGCAATGGATTTAGAGTTTAAATGTCCAAAGTGTGGCGAGATGGTGGAACCTAGGGAAAATGAGAATATAAAAGCTATGAAAGATGAATTGGATAGGTTAAGTGGAAAATTAGGCAGAATAAAAGATAACTAAGGAGTATTGGAAAGATGGATGGCACAGTGAAAGATTACTTGAATATAAATTTTGAAGAAGGACCTTCAATTTTTGTGCTTGTAGATCCTGATGATGTGAATTCAGAAGAAGCGGTAGAAGTAGCGAATAGATCAGAAGAATTAGGTGTGGATGCGCTAATGGTAGGTGGTTCATTAGGAGCTCAGGGACAAATTGTAGATAGAACTTGTTCTGATCTTAAACAGGATTCTGATCTTCCTGTAATACTATTTCCAGGAAGTTCTGGTGGAGTTTCTAAGGAAGCCGATGCTGTATTCTTTATGAGTTTGTTGAATTCCCGTAATCCGCATTTCATTATAGGTTCCCAAGCTAAAGGAGCTCCTATGGTGAAGAAGTATGGAATAGAAACTCTCCCAATGGGATATTTAGTTGTGGAACCTGGAAAAGCTGTAGGATGGGTTGGTGATGCGAAACCCTTCCCAAAAGATAAGCCTGGGATCATATCTGCCTACAGTTTAGCAGCCCAATACCTAGGAATGGAATATATTTATTTAGAAGCGGGTTCTGGATCTCAATCCCCTGTTACTCCAGAAATAGTAGGTGCAGTAAGGAAATCAGTGGATATCCCGATAATCGTTGGCGGCGGAATAAAAACAGGAAAACAAGCGAAAAAACTAGTCAGGGCAGGAGCGAATGCTATTGTAACAGGAACAGCAGTAGAAGAAGATATGGATAACATTAAAAAGTTTTCTAAGGCTTTAAAATAATCATGCCTTACTCATATTTTTAATTTCCTCTAAAATTCGTTTCATAACTCTATCTAGATTTTCTTTTTTTACATTCATACCAGCTGCTCTACTATGGCCTCCACCACTGGTAACTTTCCCATTTTTTTCAAAGAATAATGATACACTTTTCATTACATCACTTAGATTTATACCAGTCTTTCTCTTTGCTCTTGAACTAATTCTTATTTTACCTGATGTTTCTGAACCAACTATAGATATATCTGCGCCAATAGATAAGAATTGATTACAAAGTAGAGACTCGTGAGCTCCAACTCTTGAAGTAACTACTATTATATCATTTACTTCGTGAATATTTAATCTTTTAGAACCTTTCAATAAGGCTATTCTCTGAGATCTCGTAAGATCTTTACCTTCCATTATTTCATAAATTTCTTCTATTTTTAAATTGGAAATCTCAAGTATTTTTGATACAATAGAAAGGGTTTTAGAGTTAGAATATCTAAATTTTGATGTATCTCCTATAATTCCAATTAGTAGGGACTTAAAAAATAAACTTGAATGTTTTAAATCTTTTAAGTTCTTATCAAAACTTTGAACAATTTCGAAGACAATTTCAGCAGTTGAAGTATAATTAGAATCGGCAATTTTCAATTTGAAATTGCCATCTTGGACTTCATGATGGTCGATAAGAATAATATCCCCTAAATTGTCCTTATCGTAACTAAATCTTTCAATAGATGGGGTATCAAGCAGTAGAGTAAGATCAGGACTAAAATTTATATCTTCTGAGATAGGAAAGCTTTCGAGAGAGTTATAAATTTGATTTAAAGAAGATTCTTGCCCAATACCAAGTGGAATTACTATTTCATTATCAAAATTAATAGAATTTAAAAAAATAGAAAGACCTATGGTACTTCCAAGTGCGTCAGGATCAGGTGATGGATGGGATAAAATTAAAAATTTATCCCCTGAATTATCATTAATCAAATTTTTAAATTCAGTAAACATGTTTTCGGTGTTTATCCAGCCTGTCCTCCACCGACTCCTTGCATATTTCCTTGTACTTCTTGAGATAGGTCTTCGAGTTTTTCTCTTAGCTGTTTTTCTTTCTTCTTGTGTTTTTCAAGCTTTACTTCTAAAGTATCAAGTCTATCTTCGATTTCGTTCAGGGCTTTTTCTTTGTTAGATTTCATGAAGAAAGAACCGACTGATTTGTATATTTCCTCTTCGTCGAGATCTTTGATTTCTTTCTTAGCCACTTTCATTTCTTCGAGTTCTGTTTCGAATTCGTTTTTAGCTTGAACTACTTGTTCTAATTGGTTTTTATAGTTCTCAATTTGTTGAATTTTTTGCCTTGTTTGTTCTGGTACTTGCATATTTATTCCTCCATATTATTAATTAACTTTCTTGAAGTTGAGATCCATCTTAGATAAGAGGAGACCGTCCCCCTCAGTGCTGATAGATCTTGAGCTTTAATCGTCAACAATAGTTCACTCCCATCCCTATTAAAGGTTACCTTACTTCTTTCGTAAGGAACTGTCTGATGCTCAGGAAGTACACTATTGAATATAGAGCTAGAGACCTCCTGATCGGAGAATTTGAACTCAATACTTATCTCATAACTAATTTTTTCCGACATTTATAAATCTTCCCATCCTTCAACGTTTATTATAGAACATAGTTCTTCAGCGATAAAAATTCTAACTTCTGGATCCTCGACTTCCATGTAATTACCTTCTCGTCCTTTATTTGCCATTGAAAGATCGAAGTATCTGCTAATAACTTTTTTTAGATCGGTATCATCTTTTCCCAGTAGATTTAATTCTGGTGAGAGGGCTTTAACTTCATTAACTACCTTTAAGTCTTTTAAAAATAACTCACCTTTCGTATTATACTGCCTATGAGGATTGATTTCATAAAAAGTAAGATTATAAGGTTTTACTACTTTTATAAAACCCTTAAACCCATTATTATAAGCCATTCCAGATAAATCTTTAAGCGATTTCTTTCCTCTTCTAACGTATTGAGAAAAAGGTAAGGAAGATTCTAAATTATAACTCAAATTCTCTAAATCAGGGTCAGGAGTTCTACTTGTAGTTATCAAAAACATATTACTCCGCCTTTAACGACTTACCTACTTTTGGACGGATCTTGTAAACTACCTTACCTTTACATTTAGGACATGAAATTCCTCTAACTTCTGGATCGGGCGCAAATTTCTCGCCACAGTCGTAACAAATATACCTTACTATCTCTTCCTCATCTTCACTGTCAACATCGTTCATCAAATCACCTCTTATTAGAGACTCTTTTCTTTGGTTTCGGATTCACTATTTTGCTTAACTATGCGTTTTAAATCATCAAGGTACTGATTACCTTCTTTAGCTGCCTTAAGAACATCACTAACATTTAAGGTTCCAGAACCACCTTTTTGGATAGAATTTATGTTTCCACTTTCATTGTATGTTACTGTAATTCTAGAATTCATTGATTTTTCCTCGTCAAGGTCAGGATCAAGCAAAAGTTGTCCATCAATTTTGGCGAACGTAACTGGCAATGGTGTATCATTAACAGGAAGATTAACTTCCTCTTCTAACTCTATTTTCTTCCCTAATTCCTCGTCATATCTCATTTTTTTGTAAGAAACATCCTTTAAAGCGGATAAAACAGCAATTCCTACTGCATCTAGAAGGTTACCGTTGTAGTCCAGAACATGAACATCAGCGTGAACTATCCGTACTAATTCTCCTTCTTTAATTACTAGTTCTTCAAGATCAATCGCTTTTGATTCTCTTATACCTCTATCAATAACCCTCGCTACTTCAACTGCATCTTCTCCAGGCGGTCCTGATTCAAATTCTGGAGAAGCCATGGGAAGCATCTCAACGTTAGTAGTGAAAACTCCCTTATTTGGGGTGTCCGGGAAAGGTGTTCCAGATTCAACCTTAATTCCGGCAAGGACCTTAGTATCTCCAAGGTTTACTCTTGCAGATCCTTCAGCTGTACCAATTACTCCTTTTTCAATTTCAACTTCTCTTCTATCAGTCAGAGTCCTACCGTCAGATCTTTCACCGTCTTCAATAAGATCTTCTACGTAATCCTTCATTATTGAGGAAATTACTTCTTCATCACCCATTATCTTCACCTACCTTTTCGTATTTGTCTCTTAAAGCTTCTTTCTGTATCTCATATATCTTCTTAATTGCGTCTGTTCCTAGCTTCATGAGTTCTTCCAGTTCTTCTTTATTTACTTCTCCATCCATTTGGAGTAAACTAATTTCGTTATTTCTTGGTAACATGGCTATTGGAATATCTGCTTCTCCTTCTTTGTCTTCTCTTTCACTAAGATCAATAACTAGCTCTCCATTAACTTTACCTACTGCGCAAGCTGTTACGAGATCTCGCATTGGTATACCTGCGTCTGCTAACGCTACGGATGTAGCTGTAATCCCTGCAACTCTAGTACCTGCTGCTGCCTCTAATATCTCAATAGAAATGTCTATACCAGTTCTTGGGAACTGTTGAACCATAACAGCTGGCTCCAAAGCCCATCTAGAAACCATAGATATCTCCGTTGATCTTCTATCTGGTCCTGGGCTCTTCCTTTCCCCGACAGAGAAAGGAGCCATATTATATCTTGGTCTGAGAATAGTTCTATCTGACTTTTGCAGATGACTAGGATGAACCTCACGAGGCCCGTATATTCCTGCAATAATCTTATTTCCACCCCATTCTAATCGGGCAGATCCATCTGCTCTCTTAAGGACATCAGGCTCTATACTTAACTCTCTTAGTTCATGGAGCCCTCTTCCATCTAATCTTTCACCATTTTTAATTAATCTTTCTTTTGACATCAAATCCCTCCTTCATAATACTAGTTTTTCTTTTTCTCTTCTTCTATCATTTTCTTTATTTTTTTTGTTAGTCCTGATATGTGTGATTTTTCTTCAACCATTTTAACGGCTTTTTCTGCTATTTGTTCGTTTCTGTGTTCATTACTTTTTATCCAAACCCAACCGTTCTGACCTACGATGATCTTTGAATTGGTTTCTTTTTTTATCATATCAATCATTGAGCCCTTCTTTCCAATTAATCGAGGCACTTTGACTGATGATATCGTAGTTAGCAGTCCTCCTGATAGTGATTTTCCACTATGTGGAACTCCTTTAGTGGTTAGGCCGGTTTTTCCTACTTCATTTACACTTTTTACTTTAACGTAGATGACGTCTCCTACGCCGAAGACTTCTTCAAGATTTTTTTCTCTGGAATTTTCTTCTATAACTTCTCTTCCTCTTAATAATCCTTTATAGGGTGATCCCATATTTATTTCCCAATGGGATCTGTGGACGTCAGAAACAATTCCTATTGGAGTGTCTCCTTCTTTCGGTATGTATTTTCCTTCTAAAGGAATTACTCCAACATAATTATTTTTTACAGAACTTAATCCAAGCCTGGAAGCATAAATTTTATCTCCTTTTTTAAAAACTCCATCTCCAGTTTTAAAGCTTCCTTGAGCCATTAATGTTCCAGGAACTACTATTTTTCTCTTTTCTATAAATTTATCTCCCATAATTATCACTCCCTAATAATATTTTCACTGATCATCGATTCTCTTAGTTTTTACATTCCCTTCAGTGATTTTATTTAGTTTATTGTAAAATTTTTCTTCCATTCCGCCAGGAATCTCCATTTTAAACATCCATGATCCATCTTCGCCCCATTCATCGCTGAGAAGATCTCCAAAATCTCTTATTTCCGACTGTGCTTTGCCTGCGTATTCTGGCGGAATTTTAACTCCTATAGTTTTGGTTTCAAATCTTAAAGGTATTTTAGGTCTTAATTTATCAACAATATCGTCTAAATGATCTTCTGCGCTTTTGAAAGGATCAATATTGTAATGTATGTCTTCCATAACATTGAGTATTCTCTTTGGAGGATGAGGGTTTCCGGATTGAGGATTGATAGCTCTTCTTGAAATTAAATTGGCTATTTCCTTTATTCTCTGTTCACGCATCTCTCTTTTCTGTTCAGTGGTAAGTTGAATTTCTCCTTCTTGAATAATTTCTTCAGCTACCTCGAAATGGTCATCTGATCCAAAGATTTTTTGCATTTTTTCTTCTGAAGCTTTTTTACCAGAATCAGCATCCTTAAATACATAATAAGTAGCTAAAACACTTCTAATATCCATATTATCCGAATAATCTCTAGCTCTTTCAGGATCCACTAAAATTTCGAAATGCTCCCCATCTTTATCTATCCATGCTTTTACAGCATCCTCAATAGAGACCATAAATATCCCAACAAATATATAGAGAAAAGTATGGAATTAAATTACTCTTTGACTTTTTCTATATGGCCTTCGAGCCTTTCGGGTTCTAATCTCTCGAATCTTTTGGAGTCTAATGGTATTTCGGCTACTTCAACGTTTTTTGATGTAATTTCTTCTCCTATAACTTTGTTTAAAGCCTTTAATGCAAGTTCAATTCCGTCTTCAAGGGTTTCAACCATATCGTAATTCTCTTCAAGAACCTTGTTAGCCTCGTCTTTTCCAGAACCAATGGCAGCAGCTTTCCATTTATAATAAGCTCCACTAGGATCAGTTTTGTACAAATGAGGTTCGTCATTAATTCCTCCGATAAGAAGAGAAACTCCAAATGGTCTTACTCCACCGTATTGTGTGAATTGTTGTTTATGATCGGCTACCCTTTTAACTAAAACAGGGGTATGCATGGATTCTCCGTAAGTTACGTGATGTGACTGAGCAGCCTCTCGTGCTTCATCAATAAGTGCTCTTGAATCTGCAACCATACCTGATGAAGCAGCTGCAATGTGATCATCTATTTGATATATTTTTTCGTAACTTTCAGGCTCTACAAGCTCGCTTTCTGTTCTTCTCTCAACCGCTAAAACTACACCTTCACTACATTTCACTCCTACAGCTGAAGATCCTTTCTTTACAGCTTCACGAGCGTATTGTACTTGGTATAGTTTTCCTTCTGGGCTGAAAACTGTTATTGCTCTATCGTATTGAGATTGTTGTGATGACATCATATTTCATTCCTCCTTATATTTATTTATTCTTTCTTTTTTTATTAGTTACTTTAATTAAAGTACTTATCTTTCAATTTTCTTATTACTCCTGAGGATTCTAAAGATCTTATAATAACCTTGTTATCGTTGATTTCATTCATGGTAGTTAAAACAAATCTTAGATCCTCAAGGTAGTCTACTAGAACTTTTACTATTCCAATAGATACTTCTTCATTATATTCTATTATCCAGAGTTCTGACCTAGCAGTCTCGACTTCCCCTAAGATATTGAGGGATTGATCCCAAATTGCCCTAATAATATCCTTCTTATTAAAGTTTTCGTTGGATATTACCTCAAAAGCCAAATACCTCATCTTATCTTTCTTCATTGTATTCTCCTAGAGGATTTTAACTAGAATGTGTTATTCTATAATATTTCTAGGTCTGAACGTAACAGAGGCTTTCGAATTTCTCTTACTCATTCCAAGGACTTCTCCAAAAGATATAAGCTCTCTAGGCGGTCTTATCCCCCAAAAAGATTTAGAACCTGAAGTAATCACAATTGGAATATTATTTTCCTTAGAAATTTGGACCTCATTCTTCAAACGGCGTAAAACCCGTGATCTAAGATAACCTTTGTATTCTAAAATGGAATTAAAAGAAATTAAAACAGGAATATCTTTTTGTGAAAGTAAACTTACAGTCCCCTGATCAAGAGATTCATTACCGTCATCACTAGGTAGTAAAAGTCCATCAATAAGTTCTTCATTGATAGCGACTTTATTTAGTCTCTCATATCCATTCTTTAACAAAGTGAATTTATTTTCTTTAGAGACCTGTCTCAAAAAGTTCTTCTGCTTGGAGAACTTCGCATCACTCGGTATAACTTTTGCTCCAACTTTGATATCCTTATGTTCCTGAAAGCTCTTTTCTTGGCTTGAACTAGTTTCTATCTCCCTAGCATACCCTATGGCGGAATAACCAAAATCCTTAAGGTATTTAATTGTTTCAGAATCTAAAAAACTGATACCTGCTTCAACGAATTCCGACATTTTTTATCGCCGATCACCTTACTTTCTCGGAACCTTTTCCTTTAGATCTTAAGCCTCTAGCTTTCTTTCCAGAACTAGTCTTCCCTTTATAAACTCGACCTTTCTGTTCCTCTTCACAGATCCAGTTTATATCATCATCATTTTTGATTTGAGGATGAGCTGGATCAACTAAAATTACTTCGAACCATTTTCTTTTACCGTCTTCACCAACCCAGTAGGAGTTTAGAACCTCTAAGTTAGGAAATTTTCGGTTGGTTCTTTCTTCAGCAATCCATTGGAGATTTTTTCCTGGATTAATCCTATTAGTCCCCATCCTTTTAGGTCTTCTTCCTTTATTGGGTCTTGATTTTCTTAAAGACCCTCTCCTGACTTTAGTTCTAGTTAGAACAAAACCTTGTTTAGCTTTGTAACCTAAGGTTCTAGCTCTATCTAATCTAGTTGGTCTCTCAATCCTTTCAACTGTATTCTCTTTTCTCCATTCTGGAATTCTCTCCATTCGAATTTCATCGGGCATACCGTCTTTCCAAGCATCTCTTATATGTTGATACATTCCCATTATTAACACCTCAGTTTTTGGTTCAGCTCTCGCCACATACCGCGGGTGATCCCCGCCTCTAGTCTCTGAGTTTTGTGACCGGGAAGCCTTTTATAAATTTTGGGTGATCAAGGCATCTAAAAAATAATTAAATAGTCTTATATTTTAAAGCATCAAAACTAAAATAAGTTTAAAGGAAGATTTTGTAGTGAATCATAGTTCATATCTAGTTATTTCTATATGGGTAATCTTGTGGTGAGATTATTATGAGTGAAGAGGTTTCTAGTTCTTTGAAAAAGATAACGAAGGGTTCAGGGATTATATTAATTGGAACTGCTGTTTCTATGGGTTTAGCTTTCTTTAGTAATATGGTTCTTGTTAGAGTTCTTTCTCAGAGCCAGAGAGGGGTTTTTAGTTTAGGGAGAGTAATCTTAGAATTCGTTAAGATATTCTCGTTTTTAGGGCTTACAGCAGGTATACCACGGTATATGGGATATTATGATGATGAGAACAAGGTTAAGGGCGTAATGACTTCTGGTATGTTGATAACTTTAATTTCTGGTATATTGATTGGGATCTTCCTGTTTATTTTTTCTAATAATATATCAAGTTTTTTTAATGAGCCACAGCTTTCTTCTTTGCTTAGATATACGGCCATTGCGCTACCTTTTGCCTGTGAATTGAATATTATGATAACTATTTTCCAGGGGGTAGGTAGAGCTGAAATCAGAGCAATTTTCGGAAATATAATTAGAAGTGTATTATATCTGTCAGGACTTGCGGTTTTGTTTTATTTTGGTTCATCTGAGTTCTTAATTGGTTTAGATAACTTGAGAGTGACTTTTGGTGTTTTACTTTTTTCATTTGTGCTTCCATCGATAATATTACTTTTTTATACTTGGAAGACTTTTGACTTTTCGAATCCTGATCTATCTGTTTGGAGAGAGCTCTTGATACATTCTATTCCATTGTCTATTAGTGGTATTTTGTCAGTACTTATGCTCAGAACTGATATCTTGGTTCTGGGGTATTTTTTACCTGGTGAAAGAGTTGGTCTCTACAGTGGTGGGGCTGTTCCTCTTGCGAGAATACTGCCAGTTTTTCTTAGTAGTTTTGGGTTTTTGTACACTCCCATTGTTTCAGATATGTATTCTAAGAATTTGAATAGTGAGATGGGTAGGGTTTATCAGGTTGTGACTAAATGGATTACTTCCCTCACATTGCCAGGGTTTTTAGTTTTAATTATGTTTCCAAATTTAATTATTGGGTTTATGTTTGGATCAGATTATGTTCCGGCAGCAAATGCTCTTAGAATACTATCAATTGGGTTTTTTGTGCACGCTATTTTAGGTCCTAATGGTGCTACTCTGAATGTTATTGGTGAATCTCGATTTATCATGGTTTCTAATTTATTTGCAGCTATAGGAAATTTGTTGTTAAATCTATATTTGATACCAAGAATAGGGATTTTCGGTGCTGGGGTTGCGACGGGATCTTCATATCTTATATCTAATTTAATGATGTCGGGAAAGCTTTTTAAGGAAAAAAGGATCCAGCCTTTCACTTTAAATTATTTGAAGCCATTTATTCTCTCAGTAATAGTTGCGGTTGGGTTTTATAGAATAGTGGATAATATGTTTATTAGAATTCCGACCTTTTTATTACCATTTATGTTTCTATTATTTGTTTTAATTTATGGTTTATCGATATTACTTACGAAGAGCTTTGATGAAGAGGATATAGATATTCTATTATCGATTGAAGAAAAATTAGGCTTAGATCTTAAATGGATTAAAAATGTATTAGAGAAATTTATTTAAATTATTTTCTCTATTTTTCGATTAAAATCCTTGTTTAAACTAAGAGCTGCTCTAATAACAGCTTTTCTTGTATTTTTTTCATTCCAAGCTACTAATATGACACCTTTACTAGAATTATATTTCTTTCGTATCTCATTATCCAATTTGGGATAAATTTCTTTCAATGGGGTTTCATCTTCAGGGAATAATATATTATTTTTGTTTACGTTTAGTACAAGCCCTCCCTTTGCTCCTCCTCTTATTAATTCGTCTCTTATTTTTGTTCCTGATTTCAATGAGTTTGTTTTAACGAATAAACTATATTTAGTTCCTTCTTCTGAATTGATATTGGAATTTAATTTCTTAGGTCCTTCCATATGATCTTTGATGCTTTTGAGGGCTTCTTCTCCATTTTTATTAAGATAGTGCCCTTTAGTACTGGAATCTAGTAGTTTGTCTAGTCTTTCAAGTAGGGTTCTTACGCTTCCTTCCCCGATGTTAAGGAAATCGGCTAGTTTTTTTCTCCCTATTGGGGTTTTTAGTTTTATTAGGGCTAATATTACATCTTCTTTTTTGAATTCTGGATAAGCCCCTCTTTGTCTCAATTTCCCACCAAAGAATTGACATAAAGAAGATTTAAATAGGTTTGGTTTCAAAGCGGGGTGATTTGAAGGACTCCGAATTCATTTATCCATTCAAAGATCAAGGCTTACCAAATAATTTATCGTGGTAGAGTTTGAATTTGTATATATAACTAACTTTTTTGCCAATCATTCTTATCAAAAATAAATTGGTAAAATAATTCTAATTATATTGTAATTTTATTAGGTTATTTATATTTTAATAACTTTTAAATAATTAATTTTTTATTTAAAAGCTTTATTTTTTATATTTTCTTTATTTTTAGTTTTTAATGTGTTTTTATTTCTTTTTAGACTATGTCGAATTGACGAAAGTTTTAAATGGTTTGTTTTCGTTCTAATAAATAGGTATTTTTAAGGTGGTTTTTATGTATTCTATAATTGTTCATGGGGGTGCAGGGAATGTACCTGAAGAGAAGTATCAGAGAGTTCGTTCTGGTGTTAGAGAAGCCTTATCTGAAGGTAAGAGGGTTTTAAAAGAAGGTGGCTCAAGTTTAGATGCTGTTGAACAATCTATAAATAGTTTGGAAGATAATGAGATTTTTAATGCTGGAACTGGTAGTGTTCTTAATATTGAAAAAGAAGTTCAGATGGATGCCTGTTTAATGACATCAAGTTTAGATATCGGCGGTTTAGCCTCTGTAAAAAGAATAAAGAATCCTATTTCAGTTTCACGAGATGTAATGGAAAAGATCGATCATGTCTTATTATCGGGTAGAGGAGCGGAAAAGTTTGCCAGGGCATTAGGGCATGATGAATATGATCCAGTGACTGAAGACAGGATCGAAAAGTGGAGTAAGTTAAAGGAAGAAATTGACGAGGGAGAATCTCAGAAGTATAATAAGATATCTAAATTGATAGAGAAAAATCCTGAATTAATTTTAGATACTGTTGGTGCAGTTGCAATTGACGATGATGGGTTTATTACTGCAGGTACTTCTACTGGTGGCCTTTCTATGAAGATGGTAGGTCGAGTTGGTGATACACCTCTTGTTGGAAGTGGGACTTATGCAAATGAATATGGTGGTGTCTCCGCAACTGGTATTGGCGAAGGTATTATTAAATTAATGGTAGCTAGGAAAGTAAATGAATTAATAAAAAAAGGTAAATCAGCTCAAGAGGCCGCTAAGAAAGTTGTAAAGAAAGAAAATAATTTAGAAGATGGAAATGGATCATTTGGAGTTATAGTAATAGATAAAGAAGGTAATATCGGTTTTGAAAAGAATACAGAGAATATGAGCGTAGCATACTGCAATGAGGATATGGACGAGATTAAAGTAAGTATATAATCTCTCTATAACTTTATCAAAGAAGAAAAAAGAGATTCTCGAATAATTGGATTGATATTACTATCGATGATGGATATCTTCAGAGTTTATAATTCATTCATCAAGAGAAGAGGAATTAAGCTTATAATTCCTTTTAGAATATATTTTTATAAACCTATTGTAGTTATTAAAGGATTTTCGAAGTTACTTATCTGAGAAAGACTTCTAAAATTAATTCATTACAAAATGATTTAAAGAAGAAGGTAATAAAGTTTTTTCATTTCATAATATCCAAGTATAGATCAGATGAGATCAAAAATATGTTATAGTAATTGAAATACAGAAAATTTTTTAAACATAATTCTAAATAAAGGAACAGACTTATAGTCTTTAAGTTAATAAATGAGGGATTTTTATGCCAAGTAGTAGTGCAGATGGAATTCAATGGGATTTATCCGATCTTTATAAGGGTCCTGATGATCCAAAGATAGAAGAAGATATTAAAGAAGCTCTCAATAAGGCAGAAAAATTTCAAGATAAGTATAAAGGAAACCTTAAAGAAGATGAATTAAATCCAAAAGAGTTGCGAAAAGCGATCGAAAAGTATGAAGATATAAACGAGTTAATCGGTGGAGTAAATTCATATGCTCAATTATTATATTCTGAAAATACACAAGATCAAAAAAGAGGAGCCTTACTACAAAGATCAGAACAAAAACAAAGTGAAGTAAATAATAAGTTAATTTTCTTCGAATTAGAATGGCAAAATTTGAAGAAGGAAAAAGCAAAGGAATTCATTGAATCAGAGAAGCTTGAAAAGTATAAATCATTTTTAGAACATTTAAGAGAATATAAGCCTTACAAATTGAATGAAAGGGAAGAACAGTTAATAGAATCACTTCAGAATACTGGAAAGAAAGCTTTTGAAAGATTATTCGAAGAAATAATCGGGAGCTTAGAAATTGAAATAGAGGTTGAAGGCGAGAAAAAGGAAATGGTACTTCAGGAAGCCCTTTCAATTCTTTACGATCCAGATAGAAAAAAGAGAATAAAAGCTAAGAAAGCAATCACTGAAACATTAAAAGAGAAAGAGCATCTCATAAGTTTTATTTTCAACAACGTAGTTCAAAACCATACCACTATTGCACAGTTTAGAGACTATCCAGACCCTATGACATCAAGAAACCTTGATAACTGGGTTAGTATGGAGACAGTTGAGGCTCTTCTTGAAGCCTGTGAACAGAGAACGGATATGGTGGAAAAGTATTACGAACTAAAAAAAGAAATACTTGATTACGATGAATTGTATGACTATGACAGGTACTCTCCTTTACCTGGAGATATTCCAGAAACTAGTTTCGAGCAAAGCAAAGAAAAAGTTCTTGAATCATATGATGACTTTAGCTCTGATATGGCTCAGATCGCAGAGAAGTTTTTTGAGAATAATTGGATACATGCTGAGTTGAGTGAAGGCAAGAGGGGTGGAGCATTTTCGTCAGGAACTATACCTTCAGCACATCCCTATATATTATTAAACTTCACTGATAAAAGTAAAGATACAATGACAATGGCTCATGAATTAGGACATGGTATTCATCAGTATTTAGCTAGAGATCAAGGTTATCTACAATTTATGACTCCTTTAACGACTGCAGAAATGGCCTCTGTTTTTGGAGAAACTTTAATGTTTGAAAAACTCATAGGAGAAACAGAGGATCCAGAGGAAAAACTAGTTCTCCTTGGAAGAGTAATAGAAGGAGACTTTTCCACGGTTTTCCGACAAGCTATAATGGCTAGATTTGAACAAAATTTACATGAGGCACGTAAAGAAGAAGGGGAACTCTCTACTGAGAGAATAAATGAACTATGGCTGGACGCCAATGAAAAGGAATTTGGAGATTCAGTAAAGTTAACAGATGACTATGGTTGGTGGTGGTCCTACGTACACCATTTCGTAAAATATCCATTCTACGTTTATGCTTATTCCTTTGGAGAGCTGCTTGTGTTGGCACTTTATCAGGAGTATCAAGAGCGAGGAGAAGAATTTGTACCAAAATACATTGATCTGCTAAAAAAAGGAGGATCAGAATACCCAGAAGATATGCTCAAAGAAATTGGATTAGACATTACAGAGCCTGATTTCTGGCACAAGGGTTTAGATCTCCTTGAAAAGAGAGTAAATAGGATAGAGAAATTAGCTGAAGAAGCGGGAAAAATTTAGATATCAGATACCTTAATTATATCTTTAACATTTTATTTTTTTGTTAATACTGATTAATAATCTTATACAGTTTTTTCTGATTTATAGCTTTGAAACTATTATATATTTAAAAAAAATATTTAGAAAAAAGTTATCAGATTAAAAATTAATAATTAGTGTTATTGAGGGGTTTTTTAGAGAGTATTAAGATTTTTCGGGAGTATTTTTTTTAATCTTTTGATTTGTGTGGAAAGTTGTTAATCTGCTCGGGCTCTCTGGGGCAGTAACTGTTATTAGTGAAGCTATTTATGAATTATTTTTGGGTGGAGTTATGGATAAGAACGAGTTAGCTAACTATATAGATCATACGAATTTGCATCCCCATGATCCTGAAGATGATATCAAGAGGCTTTGTGAGGAAGCGAAGAAACATAATTTTCGTTCTGTTTGTGTTACCCCTTATAGGGTTCCATTGGCAGATAAGTTACTAGAGGGTAATGATGTTCTAGTTGATACCGTTATTGGTTTTCCACTCGGTGCTAATTCAACTGAGGTAAAAAGAAAGGAAACTGAGGAGGTAATAAGTAATGGAGCTGATGAAGTTGATATGGTAATTAATATTGCAGCGCTAAAGGATGAGAAGTATGATCTGGTAAGAAAGGATATAAAGAGTGTAGTAGGTATAGCAGATGAGCATGATGCAGTTTCTAAAGTAATTATTGAAACTTGTTATTTAACAGATGAAGAAAAAAGAAAAGCTTGTGAATTGGCTGAAGAAGCTGGTGCTGATTTTGTAAAAACTTCAACAGGTTTCGGGGATGCTGGTGCTAGGATTGAAGATGTTGAACTAATGAATGAGGTTGTTGGCGGAAATCTAGGTATAAAGGCATCAGGTGGTATCGGGTCTTATGAAGAGGCAATTGATATGATTGAAGCTGGTGCAACTCGTATTGGAGCTAGTTCTGGTGTGGAGATAGTTTCCGGAGCTGAATAAATGGATCTGATCAAAGGTAAGGTTAACGAAAAGGCTGTTTTAAATCTTATCTCTAATATTTCTACTTTTCATAGGATTCAGGGATCTAAAGAGTTGTTAAAAGCTGCAGAAGTAATAAATGGTGAATTGGATTCTAGGGATCTCGATAGTGGTATTCAAATAAGAAATCTTAATAGTGAAGAAGAAATAAAACACAATAGATTTCCTATGCCCTGGGAAATCAATGATGCCATGATTAGCTTTAGAAACTCAGATGGTAACTTTCAAAGACTACATGATTTTAAGAATGATCCTACCATGGTTTTAGCTCAATCACCACCTACCAATGGGGTTTTAAAAGGAAAAGCAATGCTCGATCGGGATGTTAATGATCCTTCTGAGCTTGAAAATAAAATTTACCTGACATCAGGAAATATCTATAAAAAGTATAAAAAAGCTTTAAATGGTGATGCCAAGGCAATAGTTTTTTATCAAGATAATCCGTCAGAATTAGAAGCCGTCCCTTATATGAGATTAAATTTTATTAAGAAAAAAGATTTGAAAAAGGATATAATACCAGCCTTGTCTATTTCTAAAAATTCTTATCAAAAAATTAAGAATAGTAAATTTGAGGTAAAAATTAAAGTTGATTCTGAGTATAAAGATGAGGCTCCTTTACCAGTAGTGAGATCCCATATTCCAGGTAGGAAGGGTAATATAGTGCTGATCTCTCATTATTGCCACTATAAATATGGAGCAAATGATAATGCCTCTGGATCTGCATCCTTAATAGAGATTATGAATACATTGAAAAAAAGGATCGAAGAAATTGATGAGAAGCCAAGGTTTGGAGTAACTGCTTTTTGGGTACCGGAATACTATGGGACTTATTCTATAGTAGATGATCTTAAGGATGAAGCGATTTTCGGGCTGAATTTAGACATGATAGGAGGATCTAAGACAGGTTCAAGATTTGATTCAGATTCTTCTCCTGTCTTAATGATGAGAACACCTTTCTCTAGACCTTCTTTTATGAATGCAGTTTTTGAAAATGTGGCTGATAATCTAATGAAGAATTCCTCGGGTCTTAGTGGTTTAAAGAATGTTTCAGATTTGAATTATTCTTATGTCCCATTCGATAGAGGAAGTGATCACGATGTGCTGAATCTATTTGGTATTCCCTCTTCTATGATAATAACGTGGCCTGATAGATATTATCATACTAGTATGGATACTATAGATAAGATCGATACTAATAAATTACGTACTATAAGTGAAATTGTTATTTCAATTATTTTAACTGCTAGTTATATAGATGCTGAGGATATAGTTGATCTAACGTATAATTGGGCTCTGAAAACATATCATGATTCACTGATGCAGGATAGCGATATTCCGCTAAAATGGATAATAAAGACTTTAAATTCTACTAAGATCTTAGATTGCGATGATCTTATCGAAGAGAGAAAGAAAAAAATTCGAAACGAGATCGACTTAGAAAAAGAAATAGATAGTAAAGATATTGCCTGCGAAAAAGATTTTAAAAAGTATAAATGGAAGAAAAAGACTTTTGCATCAGTAAATGAACTCGAAGAACAGGGTTATTCTATAATTGAATTATTGGAGGATAATAAAGATATTTCTACCATGACCTATGAATTATTAATGTTGATGGAGAATAAAGATATTGGGGAGAGTTTGAGATATTTAGAGGCTGAATATAGCTCAGTCGATCAAGAAAAAATATTTAAGTATTTAGAGATCCTTGAAGATTCTGATTACATTAAGAAAGTTAAATAATGAAGTGAGAACAATGGATGTAGAGGCAAAATTATTTTATAATGGTAATATCTTCACAAATTTTGATCCTAAAGAAAAAGTTGAGTCAATAGTTATATCAGATGGAAAAATTCTGTTTTCTGGTGATAAAGATAAATCAATCGAGTTAGCAAAAGCGATGAAAACATTAGAAGTAGATCTAGAAGGCAAAACTTTGATGCCAGGATTAATTGATTCTCATATCCACCTCGATGAGCTTGGTATAAAATTAAATTCTTTGGATTTGTCTGAAGTTACCAGTATCGAAGAGTTAAAAAATGTTTTGAGAGATTATGATGAGAAAAAGGATTCGGAGTGGATTTTAGGATATGGATGGGATCAAGAAAAGTTTAAAGAACAGCGTTGGCCAACGAGATGGGATTTAGACGAGATAATTAAACAAAAACCAGTATTATTATCAAGAACCTGCTTACATGCTGGTGTACTGAACTCTAAAGCAATGAAAGTTGTAGGGCTAATGAATGAAGATTCTGGCAACCTCAAAAAAGAAGAAGGGGAAAAGAATGGAGTAGTTACTGAATCGATGTACAATCTAGCTAAAAAAAGATTTAAAACAAATTTAAGCGATGAAATATTAAAGGAATTTTTTAAAGATGGTTTGAATCATTTAGCATCCCAAGGCATTACAACAGCTGGATTTATGAGCTGTGATCAACGTTCACTAAAAGCCCTGCAAAGTTTGAATAAAAAAGATTTCAGAACTAGAATTAGGGTTTATCTTAATCCGGGAGAACAAGACCCTGAATCTGACTCCCTTTACTCTAATATGGAGCTTTTGGATACTTTAGATAATTCTTATCAAGATCTACCGGATAACGAGATTTTAAAAATACTAGGAGTAAAAATGCTTGCTGATGGTTCTTTAGGTTCTAGAACAGCATATTTAAGTGAAAATTATAATGATAAAGATACCAATGGCCAATTAAATATTACTAAAGAGTACATGGAAGAGGTATCCATCAAAGCGGATGAAGCCGGTTTTCAAATATCTATTCATGGGATCGGAGATAAAACTATAGATGAAATATTAGATATATACGACGATTTAGAGAATTTAAAAAACCTTAATCATAGATTAGAACATGCTCAAGTTATTAGAGAGGATCAAATAGAAGAATTATCACGATTAAATGTTCCAGTTAGTGTACAACCTTACTTTATCATTTCAGATGTTTGGTCTGTAGATAGAGTGGGTGAAGAAAGATCAGAAATGCTATATCCTTTCAAATCATTCTTAAAGAATGACATAACCTTAGCGCTTGGAACTGACGCACCGGTAGAAAAAGTAAATCCCTGGAGAAACATTTACGCGGCAGTTACTAGAGGTGAAAATGAAAATATCCCTCTATATGATCATACAGAAGATCAAAAACTAAGTTTGGGCGAATCCTTAAATTGTTACACAAAGAATTCTGCCAAAATACTGAATTCAGATAATTTAGGGAGTTTAGAAGAGGGTAAGGAAGCAGATTTTATTTTACTTAAAGAGAATCCGTTTGAGATAAATAAAAGAGATTTGAACGAGATCGAAGTAGATTCTACCTTTGTTGGTGGAGAAAAAGTCAGTGATGATTAATATGGATGTTAAAGAGAGCTTCAGAATTTTCTTAAAAGGAATATTTATGGGTTTATCCGATGTGATTCCAGGTGTATCAGGTGGGACAATAGCTCTGATTACTGGGATATATGAGAGACTAATATCGGCTATAAACTCGGTAGACCTAAAAATACCATTCTATATTTTTCCTGAAAGAGATTTCAATAAAGTAAAGTCAGGGATCAAATCTATTGATCTTGAATTTTTGGCCCCATTAGTCCTAGGGATTGGAACTGCGTTTTTAGTTGCCTCTAGATTTATATTAAGGGCATTGAATAATTATCCTACTTTCACTTATGCGTTCTTTTTTGGTTTGATTTTGGCTTCAGCTATTAAGATTTATGGAAGAATAACTGAGTCTCTTGCTTATTATAGTGTGGGGATTGGAATTTTGGGTTTGGTTTTTGCTTTTTACATAACTGGTTTAGATTCAATTAGGCTTGTTCATTCACCTTTTATGGTGTTTTTCTCAGGTTTTATTGCGATATGTGCCATGATCTTACCTGGAGTTTCTGGTTCCTTTATCTTGTTGACTCTTGGTCAATATGAGTATATGTTAGCGGCAATAAATGATATAGCGTCTAGGTATCTTGACTTAATGATTTTCATGGTAGGTGCTTTAATTTCATTGTTTACGTTTTCGAAGCTTCTTTCAAAGCTATTCGAAAGTTATGAGCAATATACTTTATCTTTTTTGACAGGTTTGATGTTGGGTGCTCTTAGATTACCTTTAGTCCAGATAATTCGGGTTGAGCAGAAATATCCTAGATTGGATTTTGTATGGTCGAATACAAATGTACTGATGACTTTTTTATTTGGTGGTTTAGGAGTTTTGGTAGTATTTATTTTAGAATCAGAGAGATTTAAGAGTTAATAGGGTTTATAAATTACTAATTTTGAAGAATTCAGGATTTATTTAATTATATATGACTAGACTGGTTTTAGATCTAGTTGGTAAATATAACTATTAGGTTATCTGTGGTTATATCGATGTGGATAAGTATTGTTAGTAAGTTGGGGAAAGTCTAATAAAGATATAAATTCATTTAGGTTATGGATCTATAATCGGGTGGTGCTCTATACGTTTTTTAGATTTTATTTGCGTTTGGAATCTGTCAAATTAATAGTTAAATTTTTATTATGTAAGGATCAGATATGTTAAGGCGATCTCAATGACTGAATTGAGTAATTTTTTTGAACCGGACGGCATAGCAGTTGTCGGAGCCACGGATAAATCTGATAAGGTAGGTAATGTAATAGTAAGTACTCTTCTAGGCAATAAAAAGGAGGGAATCTTAAATGCTTCTGTTTATCCTGTAAATCCTAAAGTAGATCAAGTCGAAGGAATGAAGTGTTATAATACTGTTTCCGATATTGAAGACGAAGTAGACCTAGCAGTTATCTCAATCCCAGCTCCTAAAGTACCAGATTCAATAAAAGAATGCGGAAAAAAAGGAATTAATAGCGCTATCATTATAACTGGAGGATTTGGTGAACTTGGAGAAAAAGGAAAAAAACTGGAAAGAAATATTAAAGAGCTCGGAGAAAAACACGGTATAAGAATAATTGGACCCAATTGTGTTGGTATATTTGATTCTTCAACTGGAGTAGATACAGTATTCTTACCTGATGACAGAATGTCAAGACCCGAACCTGGACCAACATCATTTATCTCCCAAAGTGGCGCCTTTGTTGCAACAATGCTCGACTGGGCAGCCATGGAGGACTTTGGAATAACAAAAACCATAAGTTATGGAAATAAGATCGATGTAAATGACTCAGATGTCTTAAAGTACCTCAAAAAAGATGATGAAACAGAAGTCATAACAATGTACGTAGAAGGGATAGACGAAGGAGAAGAATTCCTAGAAACAGCAAAAGAAGTTTCAAAGGAAAAACCTATAATAACAGTTAAGTCCGGCAGATCAGAAGCCGGTGCTTCCGCAGCATCCTCTCATACTGGATCCTTAGCAGGAAGTGATAATGTTTACAGTGCTGCATTCAAACAAGCTGGTGTAATAAGAGCTGACGATTTCTTCCACATGTTTGACTTAGCAAAAGCCTTAGGAAAACAAGATCCTCCTGAAGGTAGAAACATATCAATAGTGACAGATGGAGGAGGAGCTGGAGTAATGGCAACTGATGCATGCGAAGAACAGAACTTAAAGCTCGCAAAACTGTCCCAAGAAACTGAAAACAATATAAAAGATAAATTCCCTCCACACGCAATAGTTGGAAACCCAACAGATGTAGTAGGAGATACAGACAAAAAAAGATATGAAGTCGCTATAGAAGAAATGCTAAAGGACGATAATGTAGACGGGATAATAGTCATTGTTCTATTCCAAGTACCAACTCTTGAGTACGAAGTGGTTGAAAGTATCGCAGAATATGCCGAGGAATCAGAAAAGCCAATTGTGGCTTGTGCAATGGGCGGCGAACATACCAAACCTCACGCAGACAAATTAGAAAGATTAGGAGTTCCCACCTACCCAAGCCCTGAAAGAGCTGCCCGAGCAATGAAAGGCCTAGCAAAATATGGCGAATATAAAAATAAAAAATAAATTAAGATAAACAATAATAATTGAGGAGGTATAAATTATGACCTTGATTGAAGATATAAAATCTGGTAAAAAGAAAATACTTACTGAATACGAGTCCAAGGAAGTATTAAAGGAATACGGTATACCAGTTCCTGATGGTGGATTAGCCGAGACAAAGGAAGAGGCGGCTGAAATAGCTGGAGAAATTGGATATCCGGTTGTTCTAAAAGTAATGTCTCCTGATATCCTTCATAAAAGTGATGCTGGAATAATAGGGCTAGACGTTGGAAGTAAAGAAGAACTTGAGGAAAAATGGGATGAATTAATGGATAATGCAGATGATCATGATCCAGACGCAGAGATACTAGGTATCTTAGTGAATCCAATGATTGAACAAGGTAAGGAGGTTATTATTGGTATAAATAAAGATCCTCAGTTTGGTCCAGTAGTAATGTTCGGATTAGGTGGAATATTTGTTGAAATCCTTGAAGATGTCTCCTTCAGAGTAGCTCCAATAGGAGAAGAAGAAGCTGAAGAAATGATGAAAGAAATCAAAGGATACCCAATCCTAAGCGGTGCAAGAGGAGAAGAACCAGTAGACCTAGAAGCCATAAAAAACATGATAGTAAAAGTCAGCAAACTAGCAGACGAACTACCAATAGAAGAACTCGACCTAAACCCAATATTCGCATACAAAAACAAAGCAGTAGCGATAGATGCTAGGATGGTAATGGAGGGATAATTTATGGCTATTAGACTTTCAAGTCTTTATGGTAAGAAGATCTTTTCATCAAGAGCTAACTTTGTAGGAGAGGTAGACGATATCTATATAGATACCGATGATGGAGAGGCTGTTGGGTTAACCCTAAGTGATGAGGAAGGAGTAGCAATTCCATACCCGAGAATTAATGCAATGGGAGATATAGTTTTAGTACAAGCAAAATCCTAAATTCTTTCTTAATTTTCTATATATTTAATTTTTAATCTGTAAATATAGGTTTATATTATTAGTTTGGTGATATTTTGGGTAATTTTTCTTTTAAAATTGATGATGTTGGCAAATTGAAGCCTTACAGTGATAAGGTAGATAGGAAATTATCTGATATGAGCAATTTTTATTTTAATCAGGACGCTGTTCAGGGAAGAATGGAAGACGATCCTTTGATCTATGAAGTTTATGGCCATGAAAACGATGGTGAAGGGGATCTATCCTTTGCAACAACAATTATGTACCCTGGAAAGATAGGTAACGAGTACTTTATGACCAAGGGGCATTATCACACTAAGACCAGTCGATCAGAGGTTTATTATTGTTTAGAAGGTGAAGGTTATCTATTGATTCAAGACGAGAATGACGAATCTAAATACGAGAAGATGACTCCCAATACGCTGGTATATGTTCCCCCAGGATACGCACATAGATCAATAAATACGGGTGATGATGAATTTGTTTTCTTAGCAGTTTATCCATCCGATGCAGGTCATGATTACGGATCAATAGAGAAAAAAGGATTTTCAAAGTTATTCACAGAGAAAGACGGAGAATTAGAAATAATAGAGAATCCAGATTTTGAATAAGTAAAATATTATTATTTATATAATTCTTTTTTTTAAATTTCGCCTGAGTATTCTCTCTCAAATCTCTTTATAAATTTTTTAACATATTTGTGTCGAGAATTAGCAATTTTTTTAGCTTCTTTAGTGTAGATTCTTTCTTTGATATTTAGGATCTTTTTTTTCAAGTGATTTATTTGGGTTTCCCCCATTTCGCTGTTGTCTTTTTCCATGGGTATTTTTGGGTCATGCATTGGATAATTATTTTCTCCACCGTAGCTGAAGACTCTAGCAATTCCAACTGCTCCTAATGCGTCTAAGTTATCGGCATCTGAAATGATCTTTGCCTCAATTGTATTTGGTTCTATACTGTTTTGATATCTATGTGATTCGATGCAATGTTCTACCCTAGTTATATCTTCTTTGTTTATTCCTATTTTTTTTAGGATCTCTTTTGATTTTCTTGCTCCCCAATTAGCATGGTCTTTGATTTCGCCTTTGTCTTCTTTGTTTCTTCCTATATCATGTAGTAGAGCGGAAAGTTTAACTATTTCTAAGTCAGCTCCGATCTTCTTACTTAATTTCTGGGATAAATTAAGAACTCTTTGAACGTGATTCCAGTCATGAGATGGGGTATCGTTTTCATTGAAGTATTTTTTTGACCTAGATCTAACTTTTTTAAGTTTATTCATTTTATCACTAAGGTTTACCATTTTTCTTAATGATTAGGAATAGTAAAGATGCGAAGATTATATCTGCTGTGGTTCCCGGGTTAAGATTGGAATTATTCCTTAGGTATTTATCAAATTCGTTGAGTCCCGCCTTGTTGTTGAAAAACCCTCCATTTTCTAAAATCCTTTCTGATCTTTTGGATACTTCTATCGCTCTTTTTTTTGACGTTTTTCTTTGAATTAAGGAGTCTGGGTGTTGGGATAGAATTTTTAGGAAAGTTTCTGTTATTGATCCGGAAAGATCTTTGGTTTTTTGGAAGGTTCTTTTTAATTTGGGATATGCTTCATTACCTATTATCTCTAATCCGTTTGTTAGATCTTTCATAACAGTTTCACGATCTTTAGAAATTTTAAATATGTCTAATAAATTAAGATCATCTTCTTTTATTTCATGGACCCCACTATCTTTTTTGAAATCGTATTTATCGACTTCATCAATACCTTTTGGGTTAGCCTTTCTAAGTGCTCTGTAATAATTAATAGCATCATCATTATTTGTATTTGAAATATTTTTCGTTACTTTCTCTCCAATTTCATTAATACTTACATTTTCAAAATCTTTTTCTATCTTTCCTAGGGTAGAGCATATTGGAATTGCTAGGGTGATAATTCCAAAATTAGGATTTCTCCCTGTTTGCCATTTATTAGTCTCTGAGACTGCCTCTTTAATCAGTTTACCTATATTTTCGCCTCTTTTCTCGTATGATTTTTTACAGGTGGGGCCTATTGATATTGAAGCTCCAAGAAATTGTTCAAAGCTAAGATCTTCCATATCATGGTATCTATTTACGTTTCCTGGTTTAGGGGCAGAGACTTCGAGCAGTGATGCGAGTTGAACAGCTCTAGAAATGTCATTCCTATCCAAATTAGCACCTATGTAACTGACCACTACACTTATAAAATTGTTTTTCGTTTGAAGAAAGGATACCTTGAGTTCAACCCTAAGCACCCTTCTGGAAGAAGAAATCATTGTCCATTCCGATGAGGAAGAGTTATATTATGGAGTCTTATCGGACTATGATGATGATACGGTTAGACTGAAGGATGTCAAAAGGTTATTACCTGAAATGGATAATAGGGGTGAACCAAAGGTAAATTCAGAGTATTTAACAAATAAGAGAAAATCTTATGACTTTGTTATATCAGTAGAGAATCAATCAGAACTTAAGATTCAAGAATTAGTTCTTTCAAGATCAAACATAAAATTCGTAGGGAAGGTATCTGATCTTAAAGAATCTTCAGGATCATCAAGTTCTTCAGGTAGTTCCGGTTCTGGATCTAAGGGGTCGTCAGGATCCTCTGATGAAGAATAAAGACACTATAAATGCTCTGAAAGTTAGAATATAGTATTGTTCTTTGTTGTTTGGCTTTTTATTGGTTAATTTTTTGTTAGTAAGATATTGTTATGTTTTTTATGTATCCTGTAACCAAGATCTTTTATATTTAGGTGTTTCACAATAGAGGGATATTGATGAAAAAAAGAGGCTACGAGGAAGATAATGATGATGGAGATCCTATTGGGTTATCTAAGGATGAAATAGAGGAATCTTTACCTAATTTGTCAGAGGAATTAGAGGAAGAAGAAGGTAAAGACCTTAAGGTCAATCCTTTTGATAGATATGAACCCGATATAATTGATTTTCTTAGAAGATGTGAAGATGATAGTGAGGCTAAGGATCTAATTGGATGGATGAAAGATAATGATCGAATAGATGAAGAGAAAGCAAAGGAGATTAAAAGGAAATTGGATCAAGAGGGTGTCAGAAGCTTTGGATCGTTAAAAAAGTGGGGATGGTACAGTAAGAAAGCTAAGGAAATGGAAGACGAGGATTCAGAGGACGAAGTAGAAGAATATGAATGATAAAGAGGGATTACTAGGGTAGATAAGATGGATATCGGGCTTGTTGGTAAACCTAACGTGGGTAAATCTACTTTTTTTGCTGCTTGCACTTTGTCTGATACTGATATTGCAAGTTATCCTTTCACTACTGTAGATGCGAGTAAGGGAGTAGGTTATCTTATTCGAGATCATCCATGTTCTGATCTTGACTGTGAACCTGATCCTCAGAATTATAGGTATGATGAGGATATTAAGAAAGCTTTTCTTCCAATAAATGTAATAGATGTAGCAGGTCTTGTGCCGGATGCATGGAAGGGAAAAGGACTTGGAAATAAATTTTTAGATGATTTAAGACAAGCTGAAGGACTTATTCAGGTAATTGATTCTTCCGGTAAAACTGATGAAAAAGGCGAACCTACCGAGGACTACGATCCTCTAAGAGATTTGGAATTTCTGGAAAACGAAATTGATATGTGGTTGGCAGGAATAATAGAGGACGAATGGAAAGATATAGACAGGAAAGTAAGATCTGAGAACCTTGATGTCGCTAAAATTTTAACTGAAAAATTAGCTGGTATTGGAATAACTGAAGATCAGATTAAAGATGCTTTAAGAAAATTAGAACCAAAGAAGGAAAATATAACAGAAATAGCTTCTCATATAAGAAAAGAATCTAAACCCATAGTCGTAGCGGCAAATAAAGCAGATCTAGTAAATGAAGAAAAAATGAATAATATAATTGAAAGAGCTGAGGATATGGGGTACAGAATTTATCCCACATCGGCAGAATCAGAACTAGCGCTAGTCAGAGCAGATGATAAAGACAAGATAGATTATACACCAGGAGACGATGATTTCAAGATAACCGGTGAAGTATCAAAAAAACAAGAAAAAGGTCTAAAAAGGATCAGGGAAAAAGTTCTAAATAGATTCGGCGGAACTGGGGTACAGAAGGTTATACAAGAAACTATGAATAATGTATTGAATAAAATTGCCGTTTATCCAGTTGAAGACAAAAATAGACTGACAGATAATAAGAAAAATGTTTTACCTCATGCCTTCGTATTAGAAGAAGGATCAACTCCTAAAGAGCTAGCATATAAAATACATACTGATATCGGAGATAACTTTCTACATGCAGTAAATGCTAGAACGGACAGAAGAATAAGTGATGATTATGAATTAGAAGGTAATGATATAATAAAAATTGTATCCACTTCTAAATAATAGGATTAGTGTTTATTGGTTGTTTTAATTGGTAATGTTTTTGGAGTTTTATTTTGAATAAAAGTTAATGAGTGAACCTTTAGGTATGATATGATGTCTCAGTTCGAAGATATAGTGGAAATAATTGATGCAGATGATATAATTGATTTAGCTTTTAGAGCCGCTAGAAGGGCAGTTAATAAAACCATAGAAGGTGATCCAACCAGAAAAGCTAGAAGAAGAGAGAAGAAAAGGATTAGAGTATCTTCTCAGGTAATGAGAAACCGGTTAAAAAGAGTTCTAGATGGATTTCCCGATCCAGAAAAGATGCATCCTTTTTATCAAGGGATTTTAGATACTTTATCAGACAGATCAAGGGTAGTGAGAATAAGAAGATCTTTAGATAAGAGTTGCGATATTATTAATCAGATAGAAGGAGAGGAAATAAAGAAAATTGGTGAGACTCAGAATCCAGATGAAATGACTGAGATTAGGCAGGAAGCATATGGTAGGTTTTCATCTGTAATTAATAAATTAGACAGCGATCTTAGTTTTCTTAAAGAAACCAAAGATAAAATTAAGGATATACCAGGTATTGATCCGGAATTATCAACAGTTATAATAGCTGGATATCCTAACGTTGGAAAATCAACCATTTTGAATAATTTAACTAAAGCTAAACCAAGAGTAGCTTCATTTCCTTTCACAACCAGAAAAATAATTTTAGGACATTTCAACAAGGGTTGGAGAAAGTATCAAATTATAGATACTCCTGGACTACTTGATAGGCCCTTTGAAGAAATGAGTAAACCAGAAAAACAAGTAATTCATGTCTTCAGAGAATTAGAAGGGTTAATTATATATATTTTTGATCCTACAGAGCACTGTGGATTCTCAAAACAACAACAAATAGAATTGTTCAAATCAATGTATCAAGAATTCTCAGAAACTAAATTTCTACCATTAATAAATAAAGAAGATCTAATACTGGAGAGAGATAATTTATCTGATCTTGATCTAAGAAAGGAACTAGAAGAGTTAGGTTATAGTCCAAAGTTTATTATAGGGGAGAAGAATGAAGGAATAAATTTGAAAGAATATATTGATGATTACTTTAAACCAGAAAAATTGGATAAAGCTGAGATCTAGATTATCCTCTTTCCTTGATTCTGCTAATCATACGTGGATATCTATCGGAAATTCTTACAAATTTTACTGGTTTATCTGATTTACTTATCTTAATTTTTTTATCTGAAGTGATTCTTTTTTTAATCACTCCATCGATTATTACTATTCCTTCATTTCTGTTTTTTATTTCTATTGTTATATTAAAGTCGTCTGGAACTACAAGCGGGGATGAATTCATGTTCATTGGGAGTAGAGAATTAATAACTAAAGCATTCACATTAGGATCTAAATATGGACCATTTGCTGACATTGAATACCCAGTTGATCCTGTAGGAGTGGAGACTACGATTCCATCGCTCCTTATAGTTTCTGCCTTATGATTATTTAGGTAGTATGTAAATTCTCTAATAGTCCAATCAGTAGTTAGAACAGTTATATCATTGAGTCCTAGAATAGGATTATTAATATCTTCGAGGTCTTCGATGTCAACAAGGATTCTAGTATGTTCTTCAACCTCGTATTCTTCATTAAGAACTTTTCTAACACCCGAGATAACACTTTTTGGCTCTAAATTAGCAAGAAATCCATAAGTTCCCATATTAACAGTTATAATCTTTGGATTGGATTTAGAATTGATCCTATGAACTGTTTCAAGTATCGTACCGTCTCCACCCACTACTATTATAAATTCGGGCTCTATGTCTTCCAACTTTTTTCCTTCATCGAAAATTACACTATCCAGACATGCCTCAACGTTCTGAGAATCTAGATACTCTTGAATTACTTGACTCAAATTTAGAGCTCTTTTAGAATCATCACGAGCTGTAATTGCAAATTTCATTAGAAACTCTCCGCTTCATCAACTAAAAAATTAGGGATTCCATCCTCAATTGGAAATTTAAGCCTACAATTATCACAGACATAATAGTTATCTTTTCTTTCAATATCATTATGGCATTTTGGGCAAGCTAAAATATCGTTTAGATCCTCACTCATCTAAACTAACCTCCTTCTTTACCTCTGTTAATTATATCTTCTATGTTAAACTTCTTACGATTAAGTCCTAGATAAATACTCATTAGGAGCCCAATTCCAGTTGGGACCCAGAAGGTAACAAATCTCATAGCTAGAACTCCGGCGGTAGCGGTACCAGCTCCTATCCCGAGAGCAACAAAGAGTAAGGTGTTAACTGCTTCGGTAGGTCCAAGTCCTCCAGGTAGTAAAGGAGCCATCCCGACTAAGGTACCGGCCATTATAATCGAAACTATTTTTATGAAACCAATCCCATTAATAACTGACATGAAGGAGAAATATCCTCCAAAGATCCATATAGTGGTACTTGTAACGGAGAAAAATGATGCTTTTGTAATCTGGGATCTATTGGTAGCCATGTGCTTCATAGCTCCTTGGTATTTCATAAGTCTTTTTTCTAGTTCTTTTAGGAATTTATCTTTC
>CAYTEI010000004.1:6122-7218 GCA_964436705.1 uncultured Thermococci archaeon | reverse complement strand
TTGAGAAGATTCCGATGATACTACCGATCTTTTCTAGGATGTATCTTCCGTGGTTGGCATGAAAGGAAATTAATATCATTATAGAAGCTAGGAATAGCATGATTAGGATTGATAGGATTAGGATTAGTCCGAGTCTTATGGGTATTTTCCATTCGATGATCATGTTTGTTATTACAATTATTATTAGTAGTATGAAGACTAGACTGTCTAGTAGTCGGTCTAGTGCTACTGTTGCGAGTCCGTCTTCTATTTTGCCTTTTCCCTTTTTTATTGCTAAGTATGCTCTGATCGGTTCTCCGCCGGTTTTTGCTGCTGGTGTGATGTTATTGACGAAGGTTGATATTAGTATTATTTTGTAAGCAAGGAAAGTGCTAATATTTATATCAACTAATTTAAGAAGGGTATTCCATCTAAGAGACCAGAAGAACATGGAAATTAATTGAAGAGCGATCCCTATGACTAAATAAATCCATTTTGATTTTTGAAGTGCCGTAAAGACATTTGTAATTCCTGAGAGACTCATAATAATAAGTACAATTCCTATTCCAATGCCAAGCATCAGATAAATATTCCTTTTCATATTATCAACTGTCTAAATAGAATCATTTTGAGATATATTCAATAGATTTTAAATCAAAATTATTATGATCTCTTTTGGTGAAATTTTAATGAACTTTTAAAGGTTTTGTCGATCTATAAATATAGGTTCTGAGAAAATCCAATTTTCTGATCCCTTTGATTGCCAGTCATGTTATTCTATATTTGTAATTATTAGTAATGCCTGTTTTTCTGTTGTTATTTAAGGATGATATTATGGAAGTTTAATCTGGTTTGAATTTTTTTCAGTTGAGGATTTAAGAATTTGCGAAATAACGTATTTGAAAATATTTTTTAGATTTTTATGGGAAGATCAAGAGTATTTGAAATAATATCCGGGAATTTTCTTTATTGAGAAGATTAGGAACTTAAGAAAAATAGATTTAAATGTTTAAAAAGCCAATTGTAATTAACCAATTCTATTTAACGAAAATTTTATATAGATAAGCGGATAAATTGAGTTATAGAAAAAATATTTAATTTTTAAAGGAAGTAAAAT
>CAYTEI010000004.1:0-6092 GCA_964436705.1 uncultured Thermococci archaeon | reverse complement strand
CTCGATTCTTTAGAGCTAAAAGAAATTATTGGTTACTCAATCGAATCTGAAGAGAAATCGAAGCAATATTATAGTAAATTTGTTGAGCTTGGAAAAGGAGAATTAGTGCCAGAAAGATTTAAGAGTCTTATGGATGATGAAGAACTCCATAAAGAAGCTCTTCTCAAGTTGCATCAAAAGATCTACGGGGATAGAGATTATATTGTTCCTGAGAATGGAGATCTACCTCCACATGAAGATTTTGAAAACCTCGAAGATGTAGCGAATCTTATTGATGCTCTAGAAAAAGCTATTAATAACGAATATAATGCGATCAGAATTTATGAATATCTTGCTGAAGAATATGAAGAACATTCGAGTTTCTTTAAGTATATAGCCATGATGGAACACGGTCATTATGAGTCTTTGAAAAAAGAAAAAGATTTATACGGACGAGATACGCAAGGAAACGAAAAAGAAGGCCTTTCGGATGGCATATGGAAGCGTTTAGGATTGCAAAAAATTTAAGAACATATTTAGGAATTTAATAATTTTTATTTACTTTTAAGTCTTTTTAATTTATTTTCCAGTGTTAATTTCAGCTTCCTATTTTTTAATTCTATGTCTGCTGATGTATAGATTCGTTTCGTGGGATTTTTTCGTATTAGTAAATTAAGTTATTTTCAGGGCTATGTTCTGAGCGTAGTATATGTTTGTTAAATAACTATTGGTTATACTTGTTCTTCAATTAGTTTTATGTTAGTTTATTAATAAATAATATAAATAATTTTTTAAGTTTTCGGCTATCTATTCTATCAGATTTTTAGTTTTTGTATTGTTGTTGTGTCGATCATTTTATAAGGTTAATCGTGTTACTCAACGGGGGTTAAAATGTTACGGATAGTGATGGGTAGTCTATTATTAAGTGTGATTCATGCTGCGATTCCTAATCACTGGATTCCTTTAGTTTCCATATCTGAGGAGAGAGGATGGAATCAAAGGGAAACATTAGGTGTGACTGCAATAACTGGATTTTCACATACTGCTAGTACTATATCAATAGGTATAGCGGTTGGATTATTTGGTTATACTCTTTCTAGTAATTATGAAACTTTTACAAGATACCTAGCTCCTACCTTATTGCTATTAATTGGATTTATTTACCTATTTTTGGATTATCGGGAAAATAGTTCGCATTCCCATTCACATGGCGTAAATGGAGAGAAGGTTTCTTCAAAGAAATCAAAGTATGGGATAGTTCTTACTTTGGCAATTGCTATGTTTTTTTCTCCTTGTTTGCAGATTGAGGCTTATTATCTTACGGCTGGAAGCTATGGGTGGATGGCTATTTGGGCTGTTTCAATAATATATTTGATAGTTACAGTATTGGGAATGATTTTACTAGTATTTTTAGGTAAGAAAGGGGTTCAGAAGCTTGAATGGCACTTTTTAGCGCATAATGAAAAAAGAATAACAGGGTTAATACTTATTTTCCTAGGAATTTTGGATTTGATTGTCTCAATATGAAAAAATATAGTTAGCGTGGATTAGAAATGTTTTTGGAAGATTTTCTTGGTTCTTGAGGGCCTCATTGTGGTAGCTGTTTAGCTTTAACGGGGGAGGTCTAAGAATTGGGTTTAGGTTTGTTATTAGTTAGTAATATGGATTTTATGTTAAAGTAAAGTGATTTGAATATTTTTTTATTTTTCAGTTGTTTTTGATTAGTTATTCAATTCTTTTTTGATGATTGAGAATTTAGTCGGGTTAGGGTCGGTTTTGATTTAATTTTGATAACGTTTTTTTCTAACTTAATTAAATATTGAATCGAAAATTTTTTGAATACGACTTATATGTTTGTTGTTAAGTTGCTTTCAATAATGGTTTTTTAATTATAATTTGATTTTTTATTTTTTTAGTTAGTAAATTGTATTATATTATTATCTTTATAACTTATATTTCATTTATAGAATATTATAAGCCAATTAAAATTTTTAATTACAATTAAAATAAAAATCCACTCTTAAAATAATAATTAAAATATGATTAATACTAAATAATCGAATTCTTTTTAGGGGTAAAATGGAAAAAGTCCCGTTAATTCAATGAATTATCAAAAATTTTAAATACTAAGATATTTGATATGTAAATAAAATATTTAGGAGGAAAAAAATGGAAAGTAAAAAAATACTTGGGTTTTCTATAGCAGCTATCTTTCTATTGAGTACCTTGGCCATGGGTTTTGCATCAACCCCTGTCGCCGCCCAAGATGAAGAAGGAGAACTAATAAAAGAGATTAACATGGAAATCAGAACCAAAAGGTCAACTGGAATTGGGGATACGGGTGAAGGTACGCTAGACTTATTTATGCAACCAGTAGCCGGATCACAATTTGAAGGTATTTCAGAGGAAATGAGTGAGAATCTAGGAAGAATATCAAGCGCAGGAAGCTACAACAATCTATACTTCAATCCTGCCGGAGAGAAGTACACTACTGATGTTGGTGGAGAAAGACAATTCAACCCATACTCTATTAGAAAATTCAGATATGCGATGAACTGGATAGTTGATAGACAAAAGATTGCTGAAGAAATGTATGGAGGATATGCTGAAGTAAGACCGACATCCTTATCTGCAGGAGCTCCTAACTACGATGAATACGTACAACCTCTTGTGGATGAGCATGGTATTACTCCGACTGGAAACTTTGAGAAAGCTAAAAACATGATAGAAGAGGCCTTAACAAGCGCCATGGAGGATCCAGATTTAAAAGGTGAGCTTCGGAAGAACGAGGTAGAAGATGCACCAGCTGGTTATTGGTGGGAATACAAAGGCCCTAACCAAGACGAATTCAGTAGAGTAACAGTCGATGTACTGATAAGAATTGAAGATGCAAGACAGCAAATAGGAGAATACTATTGTGATCAACTAGAAAAAGTAGGCATAGATTCTAATAGAAATAATTGGGAGAGAAGTAAAGCTATTAATACAGCTTGGTATACTGATCCAGCTGATCAGCAGTGGCATGTTTATACTGGTGGTTGGGGAGCATCTGGTAATTCTTACTTTAATAGGTTTAGTGCTTTCCAAATGTATGCACCATTCTATGCATTTATGCCAGGAGGATTTGCCGGTCCTGAAGCCTGGAAATACCAACATGAAGAACTAGACAAATACGGATCCGCAATAGCTGACGGAAGACTCGAATCTAAGGACCAATACTGGGAATACTTTCAAAAATGCATAGATATGGGTTTAGAGGAAAGTGTTAGAGTATTCTTAACTACGACATTTGATTACTATCCGTACAATGACGATAGTGTTACTTCTTATGTGCCAGATGCTAAGATAGGTTGGTCTAGCATATGGACAGCTAACACTATGAAAACAACTGATGGTGTCTTAGATGTGGCACAATACGCTAGTCAAGGATCATTATTCATGGATAACTGGAATTTTGTCGCAGGAGCCTCAGATACCTACTCACAAAGATTACTAAGATTAATGAGAGGCAACTCAAATTGGATGCATCCTCAGACTGGTAGATTCACGCCATTAAGAAGTGAATGGACTAATGTTGAACAGGATTACAGTTTTAATGAGGATAATGAGTTACAAACTAATTTGGAAGTTCCTGATGATGCTGTTTATTATGATACTGAGGCGGAGGAATGGAAGCCGGTTCCTGAGGATACGACTGCTGCTACTAGCGCTACTTATGATTGGAAGTTTTCTAAGTTCCATGATGGCCATATGATGGATGATTCAGACTTGGTTGCTAGTTATGCATGGTCTAAAGAATGGGCTTATCAAGACGGAGAAGATGATCCTAAGTATCAGAGCTCGTACTCTGGCCAAGCTAAACCGTCTTATGAGAACATTAAGGGTGTTGTTTGGCATGGTGATGGTAAGTTCACTGTGTACGGTGATTATACTTTCCCTGATGAATCAATGATCGGTATGTATTATAACATTGATGTTTTTAAGCCGTGGCAGGTTGATTATGCTGCGGGAGAGCTCGTAGCGTCTGATGAACCATCTCCAGTGCTTGAGGAGAGTTACACTTGGACACAGTCTGAAGGTTCTGAGTGGGTGCACTTCATAAGTGAAAGCCAAGGACAAGATTTCAAAGCAGAAATGCAAAATATGGTTGAAAATAATAATATTCCACCGTATTTAAAAGAAGAAAATAATTCACCAGCTCCAGTAAGTCCCGAAGAGCTTGAAAGTGAAGTTGAGAGTATAAATAGCTTCTACGATGAATATGGACACCATTACTCCTCTATTGGACGATTTGTACTAACAGAGTACGATCCCGATAACAAGGTAATGAATTTCAAAAGATTTGATCAAGTCGTAGACAATCCAGAATATCCTTTTGAATGGGATCATTGGTCTAAAACCCTTAAGGTTACTAACTTGCAGATCGGTAATATTCAAGTACCTACGGAAGCTAATATGGGAGACGAAATCGAAATTAGTATTAGTGCTCAAAGAGTTCAGTCATTCCCAACGGAAGAATCTGAACCCGCAGAAGAAGGAGATGTAACGGTCCAGTTATTAGATAATGGAGATACAATTTACGAAACCAATGCTCAAGTTTCTGAACCTGGTACCTTCATAGCGACAATACCATCTAGTGAGACTGAAGGATTAAGTGAAGGATCCTACGAACTTAAAGTAGAAGGTTCTCTACCAGAACAAGAAGCATCCGCTGAAGAAAGTACCACTTCAATAGTAATGGCCAAAGCAGAGGACGGTACCGATGATGGTACTGATGATGGCACTGATGATGGCACTGATGAAACAACTGAGGAAGGAATGAATACTACTCTGATAGCCGCTATAGTAATTATTATACTAATAATCGGTGGAGCATATTATTACAACAAGAAATAAAAAAATAATTCTTTTCCAATTTTCTTTTTTTCCTTATTTGATTAGAGTTAAGCGATTTTTTATAGTGTAAACGATAACTTGAATAAGAAAATATATTAATTTAAATTTCATAATTGGTCTAAATTTTACTTAATTTTGAAAGAGGTGTTTAAAGAAATGGCAGCAAGTGGGAGATACTTTATCGTAAGAACTTTACAGGCTTTATTAACTTTGGGGATTGTAATTTTATTAATGTCCACTATATTTAACAGTATGTCAGAACAGCAGTTGGAAACAAGAATAAATGAACAAATAAGAGGCGAAATACAAAACAATCCTGAACTACAGCAGTTAAGCGGCGAGGCACTAGAAGAATGGAGAGAAGAACAAACACAAATTTACAGAGAAAGATATGATCTAAATGAACCAACTTATATGAGGGTTCTTAAGAATGCAAGAGATACTCTAACTTTAGACTTTGGAAGATCATTTATTATAACTGCTCCAGGAGGGAGTACGAAAGTATCAGACATCATAATGGCAAGACTGCCGAGGACAATATTGTTGTTTACAACTGCAGCAGTAATATATGTTCTCTTAGGGTTGATTGTAGGTTTAAAAGCTGCTCAAGTAGCTGGTGGAAAATTAGATAAGTTTTTATCAATATTTGGCATGACTTCCTCCAGTATGCCGATGTGGTGGCTTGGAATGCTTGCTATACTTATATTTGCCTATCAATTAGGTTGGTTCCCATCCACTGGTCTACCATTCCCACAGACAACAGGCTTAGATTATTATTTAGGCGTTCTATACCGAATGGCGCTTCCATTGGGAACAATAGTATTTAATTTGTTTGGAGCTAGAGCCTGGGCAACGAGAAATATAGTTACCGATGTTTTACAGGATGATTATATTATGGCGGCTAGAGCAAAAGGGGTTCCTGAAAGAAAAGTAATTTATGGACATACTCTTAAAACAGCTGCTCCTCCAGTAGTCACCAGTGCATTATTGGCTTTGTTAATGTCAATTGGCGGAGCAATGATAACTGAAGTTGTGTTCAACTGGCCTGGAATAGGATATTTATTAAGGACAGCAATAATGCAGAATGATACGCCGGTTGTGATGGGAGTAATATTTATAACGACCTTTATGTACATATTCGGTTATTTATTGGCAGATCTTATCTACGGACTACTTGACCCACGAGTAGAAGTTGGAGCATCAAAATCTATGAGCTG
>CAYTEI010000003.1:52239-68047 GCA_964436705.1 uncultured Thermococci archaeon | reverse complement strand
CCGCGGCCTCCGCCTTGCGAAGGCGGTGCTCTCCCTGCTGAGGTATCGGCCCGATTTTTTTTATTGGTTATGTTTTGGTTGCTTTTATGTAGTAGGTTTTTTTGCTCATAGATCCTGTTTTTTGGATTTTGAAGTGGGTTTCTATGTAGTTTTTTGCTTCTTGTTGGGTTTGTCGGTGGTGTTGTGGTGGTCCGTCGGTTATTTTTGGGTCTTTTTTGAAGTCTATCATTAGTAGTGTTCCGTTTGGTTTTAGTACTCTTTTTAGTTCTTTTAGTGGTTTTTCTGGTTTGATTTCGTGTAGTACTGTTATTCCGTATAATGTGTCTAATATATTGTTTTTTAGTGGTAGTTTGTTGGCGTTGGCTTGGATTGGTTTTATGTTTTTGGGTTTTTTGGGTAGGTGTTTAAGCATTTTTGGTTGCACGTCTATTGCTAGTGTGGTTTGTGTTTTTGGTGCTATTTTTTGGGTGAATAGTCCTGGTCCACTTCCTAGGTCGGCTATTATTTGGTTGGGTTTTGGTTGTATGAGTTTTTGTAGTTTTTTGGGTGGTGCTATTTCTAGTCTTGTTTCGTGTTTTAGTGTTTCTATGTGGTCGGGAGTGAATCTGCGTTCGTTCATATTTGATGATCTATTTTTTGGTTATTAAAGTTTTAGTAGAATAGGTAGAGAGAAAAAGGGTAGAAAGTTTTATTGTTTGATTTCGACGTCTATGCTTCTGCTTATGGTGTCTGCAATTGGGCATCTTGCTTCTACTTCTTCCAGGATTTCTTCTACTTCGTCTTCTGGGATTCCTTCTAATTTTTCAATATTTGCTTCGATGCATTGGAATCCTGCTGGTATGTCTCCATCTGCTTGTCCTGCGAATTTTCTTGGGTCTAGGTCTCCTGCGAGTTCTACTTCGAAATCTGTGACTTTGTGTCCATGTTCTTTTGCTACCATGGATGTTACTATTTCGAGGCATCCTCCAAGGGTTGCTAGTAGAGCTTCTACTGGGTTTGGCCCTTCATTGGTTCCTCCGTGTGATTCTGGTTCGTCTAGTATTACTTCGAAGTCTCTTATGCTTGTTTTGCTTTGGAATCCTTCTACTTTTTCCGTTTTTACTTTAAAGGTTTCTAGATTTGATTCTTCTTCAGTCATTTTTTACACCTAGTTACTAATAGATCTTCTGTAACATAAGGTTTATGATCGTTTTCGTTTTTTGTATATTTTTTATTTTGGTTTGGGCGAAAGATTTTTATGAAGGGTCTGGATAAATAATCCTGGATAATTAATCCGGGTGATCATTTATGAAAAAAACAAAAATAACAATCATAATCCTCATAATCGGAATACTAGCAATATCAGGATGCACACAAAACCAAACACCACAAGAAACACAGAAAAACACCAAATACCCAATAAAAATACAAGACAAACTACAAAAAAACATAACAATCAACGAAAAACCAGAAAAAATAGTATCACTATCCCCAAGTAACTCCAGAACCCTCATAGCCCTAGATCTCGAAGATAAGATTGCAGGAGTAACAACGTATGCACCAGCAGAACTAAGTAACAAAACTAAGATCGGTGGCTTCAAATCCGTTAACGTGGAAAAAGTTATCGAAGTCGGACCAGACGTAGTCTTCGCAGTACCAGGAGTGCAAAAAGAAAAAATCAAAAAACTAGAACAAGCAAACGTAAAAGTAGTAACCCTAAGCGCAAGAAATATCGAAGGAATCTATGAAAACCTAGAAATCATAGGCAAGATCACAGATAACCAAGATAAAGCAAAAACCGCAATCACCGAAATGAAAGACAAAATAGGATCAATACAAGAAAAACTCAGCAACACAAAAAAGAAAAAAGCATTCTTCATACTCTGGTACCCAACAATGACAGTAGGTAGTAACACCTTCATACACGACATATTACAGAAATCCGGACTAAAAAACATTGCAGGCGATACAGAGAAAGAATTCCCAATTTATAGCGAAGAAAAACTCATACAAAAAGATCCCGAAGTAATAATCTACAGCGCACACAGCAACACCACCATACAAAAAATAAAGAACCGAGAAAAATGGGAAAACATAGAAGCAGTACAACAGGAAAACATATACAAGATCCAAGACAAGCTAATTAACCAGCCAAGCCCCGATGCAGTAAAGGCAATAGAAAAAATATCTAAGAAGGTGTATCCAAACCTATTTGAAGACTAAATAGGAGATAAAACCGTGAATAAAAAACAATCTCTATCAATTCTTTCTCTATTTATCTTCCTAATAGTATCAATATTCATTTCAACTTCAATAGGATCAGTTTCAATAACTATAAAGGATATAATAAGCATTATTCTCAGTAAAATCCCATTACTGAAATCAATTAATTTATCCGAATTCAGTACTGCACATGAAACCATCGTGTTAAACCTTAGGTTGCCAAGGGTAATACTTGGAGTACTAGTAGGAATAGCACTAGCAATCAGTGGATCCGTAATGCAAGGATTATTCAAAAATCCAATGGCAAGCCCATTCGTCCTAGGTATCTCTTCAGGATCTTCACTAGGAGCAGCAATCTCAGTCGTCCTCATACCCTACATACCCATAAGAGTAACAGCATTCATCACAGCTCTAATAACAGTACTACTAGTCTATAGACTAGCCAAAAGAAAAACAAGAACACCAATCGCAACACTCCTACTAATCGGACTAGCCGTAGGATCCTTCTTCTCAGGACTAACCTCCTTCTTAATGTACATCTCCGGAAGCGATCTTAACAGAATCGTTTTCTGGATAATGGGAGGACTAAGCGGAAGCACCTGGAACCAAGTAATACAAGTTGGAATAGTGATCCTATTTGCAGCACCACTCGTCTACTACTACTCACAAGATCTTAACATACTACAACTAGGAGAAGAACAGGCAAAACACCTTGGAGTAGAAGTCGAGAAAACCAAAAAAATAACGCTAGTCCTAACAGCTTTACTAACATCTGTCGCAGTTTCAGTTTCCGGCATTATTGGTTTTATTGGTTTAATTGTTCCTCACATGATCAGAATAGTTCTAGGACCAGATCATAAGATCCTGATACCTTCATCTGCACTTCTTGGAGGAATCCTCTTAATCTGGAGCGATATGATAGCCAGAACAATAATAACACCCGTAGAGTTACCAGTTGGAATTATCACTAAGCTTCTAGGAGCGCCGTTCTTCATCTACCTAGCTAAGAAGAAAGCATCAGAAATGTGGTAAAAATGCTGAAAATAAAAAACATAGACCAAGAAATAGAAGATAATAAAATACTCAAGGACATTAATCTAGACCTAAAAAAAGGCGAATTCTTAGGGATAGTCGGTCCTAACGGAGCAGGAAAAACAACACTACTCAGAACCATAAGCAACGTACTAGAACCTAAAAAAGGATCCGTTAAAATAAAAAATAAAGATATATCCAATATGGGTAGAAAAGAAATATCTAAACTTATATCTATGGTTCCGCAGAATTCCTATATCAGCTTCCCATTCAATGCCTTAGACATAGTTCTTATGGGTAGAAGCCCTTACAAGGGCAGATTTGACTCCAGAACAAAGAAAGACAAAGAAAAAGCAGAAAAATACATGAAACTAACAAATACTCTCCAATTCAAAAACCGAAACGTGAACGATCTTAGCGGAGGAGAACTTCAAAGAATCGCGATAGCCAGAGCATTAATACAGGAACCAGAAATACTACTCATGGATGAACCAACAAGCCATCTAGATCTTAACCATGAATTCGAAATACTTTCCCTAATAAAAAATCTACAGGATGAAGGACTCAGCATAATATCAGTATTCCACGATCTTAACCTAGCATCCCGGTTCTGTGATCGGATTGTAATGCTGAAAAATGGTGAAATATTTGAAAAAGGGAAACCAAAACACATTCTAACCAATGAAAATGTTTCTCAGGTCTTTAATGCTAACGTAATGATAAAAAGAAACCCTAGTACCCGCACTCCATACATTGTACCAATATCACATATACCTAGTAGCACAAAGACCAAGGATCATAGAATACATGTTATTTGTGGTGGAGGAAGCGGTTCAAATCTACTGAAAAAGCTTAAACAAAAAGGATACAGCCCATCAGTAGGAGTTCTTAACGTTCTAGATTCTGATTATGAAACAGCAGACTCTTTAGGTCTAGATATAGTGTCAGAAGCTCCATTTTCACCTATCTCAGAAGAAGCCTTCGAAAAAAATAAGGAATTAATCAAGAACTCGGAAACCATAATTATCTCAGATGTTGCCTTCGGTAAAGGAAATCTAAAGAACCTGATCTCAGTTAAAGAAGCCCTACAGAACCAAGAACTAATCATAATAGAGAATTCAAAAATAGAAGAGAAGGATCATACCGGTGGAGAAGCTAAAAAGATATACCAAGATCTATCAAGTAAGGGATTAGTAGCTCAAAACTTAGATGAAGTCTTTGAATTATTAGAGGGAGAAAATGAAGATCGAAATAACTGAAAACGAAGATAAGATCGATATCAGTGGAGATTTCAGAATAATGAGTTCCGCACCTCTAAATGGAGGACTAAGAAACTGCAAAAAAATCATAAACCACCAAGTAAACGACAATGAATCAGGCAATATAAGAAAAACCCTGGAAAACAAATTAGGAACTACTCAAGAAGAACTAAATAGTACTGTTGGATTTCTTACTGCTGCAGATGTTGAAAAATCATTCAATGAGGAAATTAGTGTTGATGGTGGTGATATTAAGATCATTATTACTGCCGGGATCGGGAAAAGCCTGGAAAGTAACACGATCAATATTATTCTCATTACGAACCTTGATCTTACTGAAACAGGGATGGCTAATCTCTTTATTGTTATCACTGAAGCTAAAGCCAATGCCCTAAGAAAACTAGATATAAACCATGAAAAAGAACCGATCACAGGAACACCAACAGATGCAATAGCAGTAGCAAAAACAAATAACACCAAAGGAGAAAAGATCAAGTACACAGGCACTGCAACCAATATAGGGAACGAAGTCTACAAAGTAGTTGAAGAAGGAGTCAAAGAAGCGCTCAAGAAACAAGAAAACTACCAACCTGACAGAGAAGCCTTAAAAAGACTTGAAGAAAGAAATATCTCACTACAAGATCTCATAGACACAGCCTTCGAACTCTACGAACCAGAAAAAACAGGAAAAGATGAAGAAGAACTAAGATCAAGACTCAAAGAACTCTTCAAGTACTACACTAGGGATAAAAATATTCATTTTCTCTTAACAGCTAGTATGTTACTGGAAAGAGAGAAGAATAGATTAGATCTAGAAAAAGATCCTTCCTATATCATTTCTGATGAGCTAATTGGTAATAATATTGCTGAATATATTGCCGGTAAGAAGGCTCACTTCAACTTCACTAGGTACGATAAAGAGAAGCCAGGTATCCTAAAGGATCTGGATGTATTTATGGATGATGCAGTTGCAGGATTAATAGCAGGATGCATGACTAAGCTTTTTGAGGAGAAAAGGAGGAATCAGGATTGATAAGGGATCATATCAGCTTCTTCACAAAGATCCCGACAGGCAAACGTGGGGGCCTAGAAAAAATCGCAAATACACAGTACTTATTCCCAATATTAGGTTTAATAATTGGATTAATTGTTTATTTAGCTGGTTTAGGTCTTTCTTATACGTCTTTGTCTTCGGATTTGATGGCGGTGTTTTTGGTTGTTTTTCTTTATTTGGTGACTGGTATTATACATCTTGATGGAGTTTCTGATTTTTTTGATGGTCTAGTTAGTTCTGGCGATGTGGAGGATCGGGTTAGAGTAATGAAGGATCCCGATCTTGGAATGGGAGGGGCACTAGCCTCATTCCTAGTAATACTTATCTTATTCGCGGAATTTAAATACTTATTTAGTACAGGAATGGTTTTTGAGCCTCTTGTTTTTAGTTGGTTTAATTTTGGTGTGCCACTTGGTTCTTTGTTTGTTGGATTGGTTATTGGCGAGGTTTCTGCTAAGTTAGGTATGATTACGTGTATTTTTTTCTCTGATCCTCTTGATGAGGGTATGGGGAAGTTCTTTTTGGATAGGATTAGTATTAGTGATTTTCTGTTGGGACTTGTTTTCTCTGTTTTGGTTTTTGGTTTGTTGGGTTCGTTTTTTGTTGTTGTTTTGGTTTGTCAGTTAGTTCCTTTGGTTTTGATCCAGATCTCCACTCGAAACTTCGGGGGGGTTAATGGGGATGTAATCGGAGCCTCAAACGAACTGACCAGGATCACCGCAATCCTCACAACAATAATCCTACTGTGATAAAAATGAAACAAATCCCCATCACAATAATGGCAGGAGGAAAATCTAGCAGACTTCAAAAAAACATTGAAAAACCCTTACTAAAAATAAAAAACCGAAAACTACTAGAAATAATATTAAAGAAAACACGCAAACTAGAAAACCAAACTATAATAGCAGTCTCAGTCAATACCCCAAACACAAAGCAATACTGTGAACAAAATAACTACGATTACATTGAAACACCTGGGAAAGGATACATAAAGGACTCAGAATGGATTTACAATAAATATGGAGCCTTTATATCTGTTTCCACTGACATACCATTTTTGAAAACTAGCAACATCAAAAAACTAGAAAAAAACTATAAAGGCAATAGCTTAACCGGAGTAGTGAAAAAACCCGACTTACCAGACTCTATCAATAATTCAAACTCCTACGAACACCAAGGAGAAGAAATCATCCCAACCGGGCTCAACATCTACACAAACAAATCAGAAAACAATATAATCTACCTAGACAATCCAAAACTCGGACTAAACGTTAACACCCGAGAAGACAAGAAAGTCGCAGAAAAACTATGGGAAAAAACATGAAAATCAGAAAAGAAGATCTAAAAATCAGCGAAAAACTTGAAAACATAGCCATCATACTAGACGGAGCAGCAGATAATCAACTAGAAAAACTAAACAATGAAACACCACTGAAAGTTGCTAATACACCAAATCTAGATAAGATCGTTAAGGAAGGATGTTCAGGATCAACAAGGATCATACCTAAAAATACTTCTCCAGAAACGGAGACCGCCCTTCTAAGCCTTCTAGACTATCCAGCGAAAAAGAACAGAGCCTTCGAAGCCATAGGAAGAGAAATGAAACTTGAACCAGATGATCTAGTAATAAGATCTAACTTCGCAAACCACAAAACAGGAAGAAAAAAACTAAAAAACCCAAAAAGAACACAAATAGAACTACAAAAGACATTAAACAAAGAAATAAAACCAGAATTAACTATAGACATATATGAAGGTTTCAAATCTCTAATAACCATAAAGAATCGAACAATCCCGATCAACAATTTGGAATTACCAAACTTCACGGACAAAAAAGACGTTGTCAAGAAAATAATAGAGAAAAACTCTGAGAAACCAAGAAAAATACTGAAAAGGATCTTAAAAAACTCAAAGAAAGTTCTAACCAATTTAAACGAGGATCCTGATTATTTAATTCCATGGTCCTGTAATTATAAACCAGATCTAAAAGAAAAATATCAAGAGATAGCCCTCAAGACCAATTCAACCTTAGTAAAAGGGATTGGAAAAGAAACCGGTATGAAAACCCTGAAAGAAGCAAAAGAAGAAAATCATCAATTCCGAACTCTTTTATATCATTTCGAGTCTATTGATGAGATCAGTCACGATCTTGATTTAAAACGTAAAATAGATGAGATTGAGAGAATTGATCAAGAGATTTATAAAATTATCAACCAGGAATACAACATCGTAATTCTTACTGATCACATCACTTCTGTGGAAACTGGCGAACATGAAGCTGGAGCAATCCCGTTAGCTAGATGGGATAAGATAGAACCGTATCCACAGGATCCGACCACTAGTTTTAATGAGCTGGATGTGGTTGATGGGGTTTTCACAGGTAAAGATTTAGTACTAAATGATGTTTTGAGGGTTTAATGATGATAGGTTTTTGTTCATGGAGTGGTGGCAAGGATAGCTGTTTATCACTTTACAAGGCATTGCAGAATTATGATATTGAGGTTCAACACTTAGTGAATATGGTTAATATGAAGGAAAAAGTAGGTCATGGCCTTGATCCTGACTTAATGTCTGCCCAAGCAGATGCCCTAGATATGGAGATCCATCAGAAAAAAGTTACTTGGGATACGTATGAAGACGGGTTTAAAGAAACAATTAATAGTATTGACCCAGATATAGGAGTTTTCGGAGATATGGAGCTTCAGGAGCATAGAGATTGGGTTGAAAGAATTACTGAAGAACTTGGAGTTGAACCTATACTACCTCTATGGCATGAAGATCCAATCAGGCTCTACAGAGAGTTCATAGATAATTTTGAAACAATGATAATTAAGATCGATAAGGAAGAAGTTGATAGAGAATGGTTAGGCCGTAAATTGGATGAAGAATTCCTGAAATATGCTCTTGATAATGATATTCATCCTATGGGAGAGAATGGAGAGTATCATACCTTTGTAGTAGATTGTGAGCTCTTTGATTCCCGTGTTAATGTGGAGGAACTTGATGTTGAATCTGTTGAGGATCGTGATGATTTGATTCTTAATTTGGGGTTGGAATGATATGGATTTAGCGGAATCCAAACAAGAATTACGAAATCTCCTTAAGGATTCAGTTTTTGATGAGGATTTTGGTGGAGCTTTATTATCTGGTGGGTTGGATACTAGTATTTTAACGTATATTGCATCTGGTAATAAGAGTTTTGAAACTGTTTCGGTTGGATTTAAACCTTCTAAGCATATGGATCTTAGATATGTGGATCTTATTGTTAATGATCTGGATTTAACTAATCATAAAGTAATTTTTGATACTAAGGAGTTTAAGAGAGGTATTAGGAGAACTATTGAGATCTTGGAGACTTTTGATCCGATTGAGATTAGGAATAGTGCCGCTATTTATCTTGCTTTAGAGGAGGCTAAGGATCAGGGCTTAGATAAGGTTATTACTGGTGATGGTGCTGATGAATTATTTGGTGGATATAGTTTTCTATTTGATTTAGACAGGGAAGAGCAGGAAAAGAGGATCAGAGGTATGATGGATAAAATGAGGTTTTCGTCCAAGATCTTAGGAAATGATCTAGGAGTCAGGGTTAGTACTCCCTATACTGCACCTGAGGTAATGAACCTCGCAAAAGATCTTGATCCAAGGATGCTAATACGTGAAAAAGATGATGAGATCTATGGAAAATGGCTTCTAAGAGCCGCATTTAATGACCTTCCCGGGTATCTCGTGTGGAGGGACAAGGCCCCAATCGAAAAAGGAACCGGAACAGAAATTTTCCCAGAAATAATCGAAATCAAAGAAAAAGAATTCAAAAACCATAAACAAGAAATAAAAGAACAAGACAACGTAAAAATAAGAGACAAACAACAACTCTACTGCTACAAAATCTACAGACAAAAATTCGGATCACCAAAAACAGAAGATCCATCCAAAAGAACCTGTCCAGACTGTAACACAAACGTCCCCAAAGAACAGGGATTCTGCAGAACCTGCGGAACAGGACTCGAAACCAAAGAAAAATAATCCACCTATTTCAAGAACATCACAACATCTTAATAGATAAGGTAATCCAAAAGTATTTGAGAGACTAGTAACAATATTCTTAATGGTGATAATTTGGATAAAATATACATAACCCGTTGTTCCGCAGAAAAAGATAATTCATTAAAAGGAACAGGTGAAAAAGTTACACCAGACAATCTTTACACCTCAAATCGAATTCAAACCTTCATCGAAAAATGTAGAGAAGAAAACGTGGATTGGGCAATCTTTTCAGATAACTACGGAGCCTGGTTCCCAGATCAGAAACACGAATGGTATGATAAACCTCCTGAAAACGTAAGTCATCAAGAATTCAAAGAACTAGTCAAAAGTTTCGAGGAAAACTTCGGAGAATACGACGAAATTCTATTCTACCACAACATCAATAGCTTACCAGATTTATTCCTAAGAATTATAGATAAAGTAAATGTCAGAGATAAAGTTAAACTCTTCACCGACAAATCCAAAATAGGAAAACTCTAAAAGATCTAACCAAAGCACTATTAACTCTCCGAACCAGTATTTTCATTATTAATTATTTTCTTTTGATTTATCCATCCCCAGGCGCTAATTATAATTATTATGAGTACTATAAGGTTAAGTGAAGTACTAAATATTCTAGAAGAATCTCTTATTAGTTCACCTGCTATGTTTCCAAGCGCATGGTAAAGAACAGCGGCAAAGGTAATACTGCCCGCAGAGTTATAAATCCAAGCATAGACAGGGGAAACAATGATTATAGAGATGTTAAAATCCCAAAAGGCGGGAATTCCAATTCCGAGAGTTGATTGGTAAGTTCCTTCCATGAAAAAGAGAGGAAGATGCCAGACCACCCAAAAAATACCTATGACCAAACCAGAAACGATGATAGGAAACTTCCTCTGTAAAGATTCCTGAGCGTAACCTCTCCATCCTAACTCTTCAAGCCCTCCGAAGATCGCCCCTATCAACAGAAACAAAATATTCAAATACTCAAATAAACCTTCCTCAACCAATTTATTCGGTTCAAAAAATAATGGTCCGATAGTAAGTACTATCACCAATAACACGATTATAGTATACCATCGTAGAGATAAAGTTCTAGGATCAAGTGAAAGCTTTATAAAACTAGATACCGATGAGTCGCGATCCCACATATTATTAGCTATGAGAACTGCTGAAACAATTAAAGGCCCTAATCCTCCTAAAGCGTATAATAATACGTAAAAAAATCTAAAAAGATTTCCTCCGGTAATTATTGGTATGGAATAAAGAATCCATGTCCAAATTATAGTTCCTAATAAGAATATCCACGGCCTTCCACTCTCTCCTGATCTATTTTTTTCCGAATTATTTAAGACCACCTCATACTCCTCGAACAAAGATTTGAAACATATTACTTAAATTTTTACACATAAAATTTATCAAGAATTTACATAGAAATATTTATAGTGTTTTTATGATTCAAATTGCTGTTGCATTGGGGTATTGCTCTTGTGCTTGCCAGAATCATCAGTTACCTAGTTAAGCCTATCAAAGCATTTAATTCTGGATTAATAACTATATTTTTCGTTTTAATAATTAATTGAACAATTATATTAGTGATAAAAATTAATAATCCTGAATGGGGTTTAATAGCGGTTGGATATGTCTCAATATTCGCTGGACTGGCTGGATATCACAGTGGAATTAAGGAAGACAAAGTAAAGAGCTGAACGAAAAGACCCAAAAACCTTCTATTCTCTTTTTACTTATCTTAGATTCAGTGATTATTGAGAGGGAAAAATGATGTTACCTATACCACGAGGAGTCTATATACTCTTGTTAGCAGTGTTACTGGACCAGATTGGAGAACCTCCCGAGAAGCTCCATCCGGTTGTCTGGATCGGGAAGGTAGTAGAGTTCTTTGATGAAAATCTGGAAAAGAACCGTCAAAAATCGATGGGAGCGGTCATTACAGCCACGATCACTTTAATGTTCGTAATACCGTCTATAATTATTTTACAAATAGATCATTATCTAATGATTCTAGTCCTATCTTATTTCACTAAGACAATGTTCTCGATTAAATCGTTGAACAAAATGGTTGGAGAGACTACTGATGAGTATCTGGATAAGAAAAGGGAGAAGGTAGGAGAGTTAGTTAGTAGAGATGTGGAAGGAGTTGATGAAAACTTTCTTAATTCGGCTTCAGTTGAGTCAGCTGCCGAAAATCTTACTGATAGTGTTGTTGGACCTTTACTATTCTTTGCTGTGTTTGGATTTCCAGGTATAGTGCTTTATAGAGTAATTAATACTATGGATGCAATGATTGGATACAAAAATGAGAACTATAGGGAAATTGGTTGGTTTACCGCGAGAATGGATGATTTAATAAATTACGTGCCAAGCAGAATATCTGGGTTACTAATAATCCTTGTAGAGAACGACCTAAAATCCTATAAAGTTATCAAGAAACATAAAGACATTAAACTAAACCCGGGCTGGACAATTAGTGCAATGAGCGGAGTTCTAAACAGAAGAATCTCAAAAAAGAATCATTACGACATAAACAAAGATAAAGACTTCCCCAAGAACGAAGACATAAAGAAAGCTATAAAGATCGTTAACAAAGTATCAATAATCACGATCATAATAACCATACTAATCACTTATCTGAGAGGAATCCTACTTGCCTAACCCTAAAAAGCAATTCAAAGAAATAGGAATCCCTCATCATGGCGGATTAAAAATCTCCGAACTAAAGAAACACGGACTAACCAAAGAAGATGTAATAGACTTCAGTGCAAGCCTGAACAGATACGGACCGCCAGAATTCATAATAAAAAAACTAAATAGGATAAATAAAGCAGAAATAGAACATTATCCTGACCCAGACAGTAAAGAACTAAGAAAAAAACTTTCAAAAAACCTAGAAATTAATTCTTCCAACCTTATCATTACAAGCGGAATATCAGAATTAATAGATCTAATTGGACAAGTCTTCATAAAAGAAAACTCTCCAGTCCTAATACCAAATCATACCTACGCAGAATACGAACCCACAGCAAAGAAAAACAAAGCAAAAATCACAGAAATCCCAATGCCCAATAAAGAACTTCAAAAAAACAAAATTAAACCCAAAATCAAAGAAAACTCGATCCTATACCTCTGCAACCCAAATAACCCAACAGGATCACTACTAAACAAAAAAGAAATTAAGGAACTCCTAAACATCATAGAAAAAACCAACTCACTACTAGTCCTAGACGAAGCCTACAAAGAATTTCTTGAAAACCCTCTAAAACTAGAAGATCTAGTTATCAAAAGCCCTAACATTATATTAATGCGATCTTTTACTAAGAGCTTCGGCATACCAGGGATTAGGATCGGATATGGGGTTTCAAGTGCAGAAAATATTAGGTATCTCAAAAGAGCTAAGATCCCATGGAATACAAGCGGAATCGCAGAACTAGTTGGAAAAGAACTGATCTCAGAACAAGGAAAAAACTTCCTAAGAAGAACCACAAAAAAGATCCTTAAAAACAAAGAAGAACTAAAAAAAGAACTCCAAGACCTAGAAATAAAGTTCTACTCTGGAAAAGCTAACTTCCTAATGATGAAAGTTGGAAAAGCCACTAAAATAAGAGAAAAACTGTTAAAAAAAGGTTTAATTGTTAGAGATTGTTCTTCATTTGGTTTACCTAATCACATAAGAGTAGGAGTAAGATCTGAAGAAGAAAACAAAGAGTTAATCAAGGGATTGAAAGAAATTATGTATTAAGAGCCTGAGACTCCTGATTCTTCAAATGTTGCCATCTCATGATAAGTCTTCACACTGGATTCTAGGATATTCATTGCCAGTGAGGCACCTGTTCCCTCCCCCAATTTCATGTCCAGATCAAGGAGAGGATCAAAATCCTTCTCGTTAATAATTCTTTCAAAGCCATTTTCACCACTGGAATGTCCAAAGATCAGGTAATTTTCTACCTTTGGTTCGATTTCTACAGCGAGAAGAGCTGCTGATAAAGTGATATATCCATCAACTATTATAACCTTATTTTCTGCAGCTGCTTCTATTATAACACCAGTTAAACCACCGATCTCGAATCCACCAACCTTGGAAAGTATTTCTATAGGTTCTTTTGATGGTTTTCTTCTTTTCAGGCTCTCTGTTACTACATCTATCTTATTTTGGATTCCTTTATCGTCTAGACCTGTTCCGGTGCCGATTATTTCTTCTGGTTTTAGGTTCAGGATCGTTGAGAATATTGCTGCACTGGGTGTTGTGTTTCCTATTCCCATTTCTCCTAGTCCTATTACTTCTGATTTTCCTGCGTGTTCTTTTACTAGGTTTATTCCGTGTTTAATTGATTTTTTCGCTTGTTTTTTTGTCATTACTGGTTCTTTGTAGAAGTTGTTGGTTCCGTTACTGATTTTTTTGTCTATAATTTTGTCGGATTCAATTTTTCCGTTTACTCCGATGTCTACTAGTTCTAGGTCTGCTTTTGAGTAGTTACTTAGTGCGTTTATTGCTGCTCCACCGTTTACAAAATTCTTCATCATTTGCTTTGTTACTGGGCTAGGAAAAGCTGATACCCCTTCTTCTGTAATTCCGTGGTCTCCTGCTAGTATGAATATTTTTTTGTTGTTTATTTCAGGTTCTTTTCCTTGGATTCCTGCCACTTTTACGCATAAGTCTTCAAGTCTTCCTAGGCTATTTTTGGGTTTTGTTAGTGAGTTTAAATGGTTTTGAGCTTTTTTCATGGCTTCTTGGTTTAGTTCGTTTATTTTGGATGTGGTTTTGGATATAGACATGGGATCAACTAGATGGATAAATAATCCAGTTCATAAAAAATTACCGAAAACCAATAAAGAATATACTAATAAAAATCAGGCTTAATATGCTTCGAAAGCGAATAATACACCGCCCTCTTGAAAGTATCCTTCCTCGGAATCTTACCATCCGTAAGAACTCCAATAGTACCAATATCCTTCTTAATACCGGTTTCATCCAGGATATCATCAATTAAAGGGCCAAGCTCCTCACCCTCTCTCAGATGTTGAGCTATATATTCCGGAATCTGTATTCTACCACCACTACCTCTCCCAATTTTACCATCCCTATCCATTACTACGCTCCAACCTGATAGATACATTTTTTCTGTATAGTTATCTGTAACGTATCCCTCCAGTCCGAAACAAAGATCAGCATCAGTGTTATCTAAACAATACTTTGCCCGATTCTCAGCACCCTTAATAGCCTCTTCTTCTCCGAAAGGCATTTCAGAAACCTTCGAAGGGGCATCTATTGATAAAACCTCAACCAGATCAAATAAATCATCGGTTACTTCTTTCACAGCTTCTATCTTTACCGGATTTTGAGAACCAACTGCAACCTTCTTCAAACTCCCACCACAACAGGAAAACAAATAACCTCTTAAGTTATTAATCTTTAACCTCTATACCGCCAAAGGCGGCGAATCCACTAATGATTAAATCTACGGTTTCATCATCTTTCGATTCACTGAATCTAGATCTCTTATCTTCTGCTCCACCGAATACAGGGAACGCATTTATTTTGATATTCCAATCCTCAGGAGCTAATATCTCCACACCACCGAACATAACCGTTGTAGTTATTGAGGCTGGAGGATCATCAATATCGGTATCTCTTAGATCTATCTCTCCTCCTCCGAAAGCGGTAAGAATACTTCCGCCCTTAAAATTGTTGGATACAGATCTTATGTTACGTTCACTGAATATTGAGATAATATCTATTTTTTGATCAGAGGCCTGTTTTTTATAATCACGAGATCTTCCAAGCAATATGGTTAAACCTATGATCACTAAGATCAGTGGCCACCATTGATCTACAATTCTATCAGGTATTAGATCTAATGTCATTAACTGTATGGTTCCCGCTATCACTATCACTATGACGGGTCCAGTGATATTTTGGAATTTAGATCGAATAAGTGTCCATAAGCCTAGTAGAACGAATAAAGAAGGTATATAATCCCATATATTCCCGATCTCTAATGCTCCAGTGCTTTCAACTAATAAGATTAACCCAATGATTATTACTATAATTCCAGTAATTCTTCTATTTGATGACATGTTCACCTTAAACGCTCATATATTATAAAAACCTTTCTATATGAATCAAAAATATCAATATAAGACACATCCCTTTCATTAATCCTTCTATATATTCTTTATATAGTCGGAAAATTTTTTCCCGTTAGTCCTTTTGGGAGGT